>NZ_PKHE01000023.1:0-22189 GCF_002847645.1 Falseniella ignava | reverse complement strand
TTTTGTGGTGATTTAAGTATAACGAATCTTCATGTCTTTTTGTATTTCAGAAATTACTGAGTGTTGCAATTCATTTTACAACACACCATAGTAAAAAAGCTAATTTATTGCCCTCTAAAAACTTTTACATGATATAATTGTACTAAATGATTACGAAATGAGGTAACACAATGCGCGGTCTAATTATTGTTGATTATTCAAACGACTTTGTGAGTTCAGAAGGTGCTTTAACAGCGGGTGAACCTGCCCAAGCACTTGATACTTATATTGCTAATTTAGCTGAGGATTTTATTAAACAGGGAGATTTTGTAGCATTTATCAATGATTTACATGTACTTGATGACACATATCATCCTGAGAGCAAAGCTTTCCCACCTCATAATATCCAAGGAACATGGGGGCGCGAACTTTACGGAGAAGTAGGTAGAGTATATCAAGATAATAAAGAGCAACCGAATGTCTTTTGGTCGGATAAACGTAGATACTCTGCTTTTGCCGGCACAGAACTCGATATTCGATTAAGAGAACGGAATATTACGGAAATTTGGTTAGTTGGGGTCGTCACCGATATTTGTATTTTACATACATCTGTAGATGCTTATAACTTAGGATATAACGTGACGATTCCAGAAGCAGGTGTCACGAGTTTCAATCAAATAGGGCACAAATGGGCACTGGACCACTTCGAACAAACACTTCAATTCAACGTTATTCGTTTATAATTGCAAAAACGCATCGTCAACATACTTGGCGATGCGTTTTAAATTTATTCTATTATATCCAAGTTAAAAGTATACTAATACTTATTCATCATCTTGTTGCGATTCATCCTCATCTTCAACCGAAGAAATGGCAGTTAACGAACTTACTTTCGCGCCTTCATCTAGTCGAATCATTCGAACACCGAGGGTAACACGTGAGGTTTGGGATATATCATTGATATCAAAGCGAATCACAACACCTGTATCCGTCATAATCATAATATCCTCACTACCATCGGTGGCAACTAGACCCGTTAAGTACCCACTCTTCTCACTTAAACGAACAGTCTGAACACCGAGTCCACCACGATTTTTCAAACTATATTCTTCTACGGCAGTTCGCTTACCATAACCATTTTCAGTCACCACTAGAATTTCTTCCCCAGCGTTGAATACATCCGCTGCGACAACATAGTCATCTTTTCGAAGACGAATTCCTCGAACACCAGTAGCTGTTCGTCCCATTGAACGAACATTTTCTTCATGGAAAGCCATCGCGTAACCATGACGCGTTCCAATAATGATTGCTTGGTCACCATCTGTTTCAAATACATTGATAACTTCATCATCTTCTTTTAAGTTAAGAGCAATCAAGCCATTTTGACGAATATTAAAGTAATCACTAATATTGGATTTTTTAACCGTTCCAGATTGGGTTACAAAGAATAAGTAGCCATCTGACACACCTTGTTCTTCTCGACGTGATTCAATCGCAATCACTTCCTTGATCGATTCACCACTATCAAGACTTAAGAAGTTAACAATTGGTAATCCTCGAGCTTGACGACCATATTCAGGGACATCATAGCCTTTGGTTCGAAAGACCCGTCCTGTATTTGTGAAATAGAGTAGAGTATCGTGAGTCGAACAAGAGATTAATGTCTGAATATTATCGTCTTCCCCTAATCCCATTCCACGGACACCTCGGCCACCGCGACGTTGAACTTGGAACTCATCTTGATCCATTCGTTTAACATAGCCGTTGTTCGTCAAAGCAATCAAGACTTTACTCTCAGGGATTAAATCTTCATCTTCAATGTCAGTTAATTCACCGACTTGAAGCTCCGTACGTCGCGCATCAACGAAGCGAGAATTTAACTCTTGTAACTCATCTTCGATAATTTCTAAGATTCGCTGCTCACTGCCAAGTATTTCAGTCAATCGTTCGATTAATTCTATTAAATCTCGATGTTCTTTTTCGATTTTCTCACGTTCTAAACCTGTTAATCGAACTAATCTCATGTCAAGAATGGCTTGTGCTTGTACTTCGGTCAAATGATATTGACTGATTAATTTATCTTTGGCAGTATCTCCATCATGAGATGAACGAATAATATGAATAATCTCATCAATATGGTCCAGTGCAATTAATAAACCTTCAAGAATATGTGCTCGATTTTCTGCTTTACGCTTATCAAATTCTGTTCGACGACGAATAACATTGACTTGATGCGCAATATATTTTTCTAAAATTTCTTTTAAACTTAAAATCTTAGGAACCCCATGATCAATTGCCAACATATTGAAGCCAAAAGTAACTTGCATTGCTGTATATTTAAATAAATTATTTAAAACTACATTGGCTGATACATCTCGATGAACTTCAATCACGATTCGAGTACCTTCTCGACCGGATTCATCGTTACAATAGGTAATTCCTTCAATTTTTTGTTCACGAGCTAATTCTGCAATCCGTTTTACAAGTTTGGCTTTATTGACACCATACGGAATTTCTGTCACAACAATTCGCTCTTTTTCGCCTCTCATCGGTTCAATATCAACTTTTGCACGAACATAAATACGTCCACGTCCTGTCGCATAAGCTTTCCGGATTCCTGCTTTACCCATAACAATCCCGCCAGTTGGAAAATCTGGGCCTGGAATGTATTCCATCAATTCTTCCACCGTAATTTCAGGATTATGAATTAAAGCAATCACGCCATCGATGACTTCAGACAGATTATGAGGTGGAATATTTGTAGCCATACCGACCGCAATTCCAGCAGCACCATTTACTAATAAATTTGGAAAGCGTGCAGGTAAAACGACCGGTTCACGTTCTTCTTGCGAATAGTTATCCATAAAATCAATCGTATCTTTATTGATATCTCGTAACATTTCAAGCGCAATTCGTGACATACGTGCTTCGGTATAACGCATTGCCGCTGCACCGTCACCATCGACCGAACCAAAGTTACCGTGTCCATCCACTAACATTTCACGATAACTAAACGGTTGTGCCATTCGTACCATTGCATCATAGATTGCAATATCCCCATGTGGATGATATTTCCCCATCACATCTCCGACAATCCGAGCTGATTTCTTATAAGGTTTATCCGGCGTGACACCGATTTCATTCATTCCGTATAAAATACGACGTTGCACAGGTTTCAAGCCATCACGTACATCTGGTAAAGCCCGTGAAACAATGACACTCATTGCATAATCGAGGAAGGAGGTTCGCATTTCATCCGGTAAATTAATCGATTGAACTTCACGATGATTAATAAATTCTTCCGTCATTGATTATCTCCTTTCCGATTAAATATCTAAGTTTTTAACATATACTGCGTTTTCTTCAATAAAGATACGTCGTGGTTCAACTTCTTCACCCATTAACATATCCATTACTTGATCTGCTTCTTGTGCATCCTCAACTTTCACTTGAAGAAGACGACGATTTTCTGGATTCATTGTCGTTTCCCACAATTGTTCATAATTCATTTCCCCAAGCCCTTTGTAACGCTGGATTGAATAGCGGGCATCAGGATTTTCTTGACGCCATTGATCGAGTTCATCATCTGAATCTAGATAAATTTCTTTCTTACCTTGACGAATTTGATAAAGTGGTGGCTGTGCGATATAAACATAGCCTGCTTCAATCAATGGGCGCATATAACGGAAAATTAATGTCAGTAACAGCGTTCGAATATGCGCACCGTCCACATCCGCATCGGTCATTAAAATTAATTTATGATAACGAGCTTTATTAACATCAAATTCAGAACCAAAACCCGTCCCCATCGCAGTGAAGAGTGAGCGAATTTCTTCGTTATTTAGAATACGATCTAATGTCGCTTTTTCCACATTTAGTATTTTACCTCGAATCGGTAAAATTGCTTGATACATCCGAGAACGTCCTTGTTTGGCTGATCCACCCGCTGAATCTCCCTCGACAATGAAAAGTTCACATTTTTCAGGATCGCGACTTGAACAGTCAGCTAATTTACCTGGTAAATTAGCAATCTCAAGTCCAGATTTTTTCCGCGTCATTTCTCTCGCTCTACGAGCGGCTGTTCGTGCACGTTGAGCTAAGATACCTTTATCCACAATGGCGCGACCTTCTCGAGGATTTTCCATTAAAAACTTACCGAAATTCTCATTGAATAATCGTTCCGTAATTGTTCGAACTTCAGAGTTACCTAACTTTGTCTTAGTCTGTCCTTCAAACTGTGGGTTTGGATGTTTTACTGAAACAATCGCCGTTAAGCCTTCACGCGTATCTTCACCGGATAAGTTATCATCACCATCTTTTATTATATTTTGCTTACGCGCATAATCATTGATCGCACGAGTTAATGCTGATTTAAAGCCTTGTTCGTGCATTCCACCTTCATGGGTATGAATATTATTCGCGAAAGATAAAATTTTAGTTTCATAACCTTCCGTATACTGTAGTGCGATTTCAAGTTGAATATCGTCTTGTTCACCAAAAATATAGATTGGTTCATCAATAATCGGTGTCTTGTCCTCATTAATATAATCGACAAAACTTTGAATACCCCCTTCGTAATAGAAGGTACTGAATGCTTCACGCTCTTCTCGCTTATCTTCAAGCGTAATCCGTAACCCTTTATTTAAAAAGGCAAGTTCACGGATTCGGTTTTCAAGCATTGAAAATTTGAAATCAACTGTATCAATAAAAATTGCTGGGTCCGGTATAAAATTCACACGTGTCCCCGTGTGATCTGATTCACCAATTTCAGTCAATTTTTGAACGGTAATACCACGTTCAAATTTTAAAGAATAGACTTTACCATTACGGGATACTTCAACCGTTAATTCTGTTGATAAAGCATTAACGACTGCAGCCCCAACTCCATGTAGTCCACCTGAAACTTTGTAGCCACCGCCACCAAATTTTCCTCCAGCATGGAGCATGGTATAAACCGTTTCTACGGCTGGAAGTCCTGTTTTTTGTTGAATATCAATGGGGATGCCTCGACCATTATCTTCAACAGTAATACTATTATCTGCTTCAATCGTTACTTCAATATGATCTGCATAGCCTGCGAGCGCCTCATCAATTGAGTTATCGACAATTTCCCATACGAGATGGTGCAGTCCTTCAATACTAGTCGTTCCAATATACATTCCTGGACGCTTCCGAACCGCTTCAAGCCCTTCAAGAACTTGTATTTGACTTGCATCATAATTTTGAAATTCTTCAGTCATTGATTACTCCTTTATCGTTTATTTTCGTTGTACTTGTCCTTGATGGACATACAAAATATCTGTTTGATTTAGTGATTTTAATAAATCATGATTAATTGAGGCGGTCGTTAAGAAAGTCTGTACGCGATTCTCGATTTGATCCATTAAAATAAACTGCCGCTCATCATCAAGTTCGGACAAGACATCATCAAGTAATAACACTGGGTAATGTCCTTTAATTTGTTTAAACCATTCTAATTCTGCTAGTTTGATAGATAGCGCAATTGTTCGCTGTTGACCTTGCGAAGCAAATTGTTGCGCCTCTCGTTCATTAAGCCACAACTTCAAATCATCTCGATGCGGACCATACAGTGTGACTTGTTGCTTTAATTCACGTGAATAAGATTGGTCAAATAACGCTTTGAATTGATCCGCTAACGTATCCACTTGTTCATAATTCAGTTTTGACGAAGAGGATGAATATTCCATTCTAAATTCATCACGCTCTTTCGATAATAGATGATGCATGGATTGTGCAAAACCTTCAATTTGTCGAATAAATTCAAGACGCATCTTTACAATATCGACTGCTTTTTCAATAAACTGTTCTGTCATAATTTGAAAGTAAATTTCATCAAATTCTTCAGTGCGGGCATAATTTTTCAAGTAAGTGTTACGTTGTTTTAAAATCCGCTCGTATTCCACAACGGTTCTTAAATAAACTGGATATGCTTGCCCTAGTTCGGCATTTAAAAATCTACGACGAATACTCGGTGGACCTTTCACAAACTGTAAATCTTCTGGAGCAAATAGAACAACATTAAAATTACCAACAAAATCACTTAATTTACGTTGTTCAAGGTGGTTCACTTTGGCAACTTTTCCTTTAGAACTAATCACTAACGAAAGTGGCAAATCATAATGAGGGTATTCGATAATACCTTCCACCATCGCACTCGTTTGGTTCCATTGAATTAACTCTTGATCACGTTGTGCACGGTAACTTTTTCCAATGGCTAATAAAAAAATAGCCTCAAGGAGATTGGTCTTTCCTTGGGCATTCTCACCGGTAATAATCGTCAGCTTCGAATTAAATTCAATATCAAGTTGCGAATAGTTACGGAAATGATGCAAGGAGAGGTGGTTAATCTTCATCAGAATAGACAACCGTAATTAAGATACCTTCTTCGGGAATCTCAACTTGGTCATTTGAATATAATTTTCGTCCACGACGATTTTCTTCAACTTGATTTACTAGGACTTGGTGCTCATTTAAATACCATTTAGCCATACCCCCGCTAGAAATCAAGTCAGCTAATTTAAGTAATTGCCCTAACGTAATATATTCTGTGTTAATTAATGCCGTAATTTCTTCCATTTTTCCACCTACCTGTCTATTAAACTACCTTATATTATAGTTGATTTTGAACGTTTTATCAAATAATCGGCGATTTTAAGGGGGTTTTAGCGTTTCTATTTGAATATAATGTAAAAAGCTTTCTGAAATATTTTTTTCTAGTAGAAGCATTTAATTCATTATTCAAAAAAAAAAAAAGACCTATGTTTGATAAAACAAAGGTCTAAAAAATTTGGATTAATGTGTTCGGATCGGTGTTAATAATTGAATTAGGTTTGCTGAAGAAGTTTCATCTTCCACAGCTGTCAGTAAAATTGGACGAACATTCGATTGAAAATCCATTTGAATATCAGTCCCATTGAAAGTTTTTAGTGCATCTTTCATATAGTCTGGATTAAAGGAGATTTGAAGTGACTCTCCCGTCACTGTTTGAGTTTCAATAGCTTCATTTGAAGAGCCTAATTGGCTACCATAAACAGAAAGTTCAACCCGTTGATCTTCAATCTCTAATCGAACGACATTATTTTTACCTTGATTGGACATAATACTTGCCCGATCAATCGCATGATAGAACGTATCCGCATTAACCACAATACGCGTTGCATGTTCGGTAGGAATCAAACGAGCCGTGTCCGGATAATTTCCTTCTAAGATTCTTGAATAAATCGTTAAATTTTTAAGGCCAAAAATTAATTGTTCATCTGAAATAATTAATTTAATATGATCTTCATCTTCTACAATACGACTTAACTCATTTAATGTTTTTTTAGGAATTGTCATCGATTCAATTTCTAATTCTTGATCATTCATAATTTCAATTGTTCGTTGACTTAGGCGATGGCTATCAGTAGCAACACCTGTTAATTGTTTTCCTTTAAGCGTAATATTAACTCCTGTTAAAATTGGACGCGTTTCTTGATTTGAAGTAGAAATAATTGTTTGAGCAATTAATTCTTTAAAAAGTTCTGTAGGAAGTTGGATGGATTCTTCAGAAATAATTTCTGGTAAAAGTGGATACTGATTTCCATCAATTCCATTTAATGTAAAGTGACTTTGCCCTGATTGAATATTTACAATGGCTTGGTCATTGACTTCAACAGTCACAGTGTCGGCCGGAAGTTTTCGAATTACTTCTAAGAAATAACGTGAAGTAACTACAACACTCCCGGTTGATTCAATCGATAAACCAAGTGACTCGTCTTTAATCGGTAAAAATCCTTCGATTGATAATTCAGTATCAGAACCAACTAGCGTAATTCCCTCTTCAGTCGCTGTCATTTTGATACCTAATAAAATTGGGATAGTTGATTTAGAAGAAATCGCACGAGAAACATTATTAAGTTGGTTCATAAAAGCAGTTCTTTTAATGGTAAATTTCATCGTTAGGCTCCTTTATTTATATAATATTAATAAATTAGTAGTGGTAGTAGGCCTTGTGTATTGTGTGTATAAACTAAACTATTCGTTTAATAGCAAGGAATTCTCTTGTGAATGTGGGTGTAAATAACTATTGACATTATTCAACCATTATCCACAGTTGATTATTTTAAGCGGCTTTTTAGTTGTTCAATTTCTTGTTTTAAATTCGAATCGTATGTTAATTCATCACGAATTTTCTCATAGGCATGAATTACGGTTGTATGGTTTTTATTACCAAAACCTTCACCTATTTTAGGAAAAGACAGTTCTGTTAATTCTCGACTTAAAAACATGGCAATTTGTCGAGGATAGACAATCGACTTGACTCGTTTCTTTCCTTTAATATCATTTGGGGTTACTTGGTAATAATGTGCCACTTGTTCGATAATCGTTTCAGTAGATAGAGGTCGTGAATCCGAATCGGTAATAATACTTTGCAGCGCTTCAGCCGCTAACTCAACACTAATCTCTCGACCTTGAATCGCAGCATAGGCGATCACACGTACTAACGCACCTTCTAGCTCACGAATATTAGTATCAATATTATTTGCGATATAAGTTAAGGTGTCTGCATTAATATCTAATCGATCACTCTGTGCTTTTTTACGTAAAATAGCAATTCGTGTCTCTAAATCAGGAGGGGTAATATCGGTTGAAAGCCCCCATTTAAATCGACTAATCAATCGTTCTTCTAAGTTAGCGATTTTATTTGGCAGTCTATCACTCGTTAAGACAATTTGCTTATTATTGTTATAGAGTTCATTAAAGGTATGGAAAAATTCTTCCTGGGTTTTACCTTTATTCGATAAAAATTGAATATCATCGATTAATAAAACATCAATCTCACGATACATCGCACGAAATTCCGCTTGACTCCCATTTTGAATTGAGGTGATGAAGTCATTCATAAAAGATTCACTCGTAGCATATTTAATTCGTGTGCGTGGATGTTGTTTTAAAATTTCATTCCCAATGGCATGCATTAAGTGTGTTTTACCAAGGCCAACCCCGCCATAAATTAATAGTGGGTTATAAGTTGTTCCTGGAGAATCTACAACGGCATAAGCAGCGCCAGTCGCCATATTATTACCTGTTCCGACGACGAACGTTTCAAAGGTATAGTGAGGATTTAATTTTGCTTGAGAGAAACCTGCCTCATAGTCATCCGTAAAATCGTTGGATTCTTGGATGGGCTGTTCAAACGGTTGAATTTCAAAATCTGGAATATATTCAACGCCATACTTTTCAGCACTATATTGAATGACATAGCCTGTTAAATGACGTTGCCAGTATGTTTTTGTTAAATCATTAGGAACTGCTAATTTGACACTGTAGTCTCCAATCTGAATTGCTTTGACAGGCTTTACCCATTGTTCATAAGAACTATCTGATAGACGATCTTGCATATATAATTGACAGCCATGCCAAAATGATTCTAATTCATTCATTTGAATTGATTCACCTCACTTTTTTAAAGAAATTCGTTACTTCTTATTCTATCATAACGAAAGTTTTGAACAAGTTTTTTCTGTGCATAACTAAGTTATCTACAATCATATTTTAAAGTTATGAACAAGTGGATGATTTTTGTGCATAACTTTCAAAATAAGTGTTAATAAATATAGTATTGTTCATAAAAAAATATTAATGAATATTGGTTTAACAAGGTTTTGAAAAGATATTCACAGAAACTGAGGATAAAATAAAATACTATTAACAAACTGTGGATTGTGGATAATTAATGTGATGATGATGTTTAAAACTTTAGTGAACACTTAAATATATCCACAGTACATCAAAGGTTGTGGATAATTTTGTGCATAAAAACCCTTTAAATCTTCTTGACTTTTCTAGATGGATTATTTAAAATAGGTAGGTATTGTATGCGTTAGTGTACAGATTTATATGCAGGAGGTGCAGCTTAATGTCGAAAAGAACATATCAACCTAAAAAACGTAAAAATAAAAAAGTTCACGGCTTCCGTAAACGTATGAGTACAAAAAATGGACGTCGCGTACTTAGCAAACGCCGTCAAAAAGGTCGTAAACGTTTAGCAGTATAAACGTAATATAGGCGTCAACAACATTTCCTAACAGGTACGTAGTACTGATAGGGAATGTTATTTTTTTATCTGCTGATTTAGTTTTTCTTTTAATTGAAAGTTCGCTATAATAAATGAGTATAGCGTTGAATAATAGATGATGAGGGATAATTTGAAAAAAGCTTATCGCGTTAAATCAGATCGAGATTTTCAGCGAGTTTTTCATCAAGGAAAATCAAAAGCAAACCGCCAGCTGGTTTTATATTATTATGAAAAACCAGATCAAGCACATTTTAGACTGGGTGTTTCGGTCAGTAAAAAGTTGGGCCCAGCGGTGGTGCGTAATCGAATTAAGCGTTATTTACGCCAGGCTGTTCATGAATTGGATGGTCATATTCGTCATGACATTGATTTTATTCTCATCGCACGTCAAGATATTTTAAATAAAAATTATCATGAAATTAAACAATCTATCATTCATGTCATGAAACTTGCTGGCATCTATGATAATACGACACCATAGGAGGTTGGAATGAAGAAAAAGCAATGGTTTAAAATAGGTCTTTTACTATCAGTTACGATGATATTAGTAGCTTGTGGTAATATGAATGAACCAGTCAGTGCTGAGAGTGTTGGAATTTGGGATCGATATATCGTTTATAATTTGTCTCAACTGATTATTTGGTTTTCTAATTTATTTGGACAAAGTTATCCTATTGGGATTGCGATTTTAACAATTATTATTCGGGTATTATTAACACCTTTATACCAAATGCAAGTTAAATCGCAACGCGAAATGATGGAATTACAACCAGAATTAGATGCGATTAAAGCTAAGTATCCGAATAAAGATCGACAATCTCAAGAATTGATTCAACATGAACAACAAGCATTGATGAGCGAACGTGGAGTGAATCAATTTGCAGGATGCTTCCCACTTTTAATTCAATTACCGGTAATGATGGCTCTTTATCAATCGATTTTAAGAACCCCAGAATTACGTCAAGGGCATTTTCTATGGATGAACTTAGGTCAACCGGATCCGTATTTTATATTACCAATTATTGCTGCGGTATTAACCTTTGCTGCGACGTATTTCTCAATGAAAAGTAATCCAAATACGAATGCGGCGACAAAAGGAATCATGTTAGTAAACCCAATTATGATTTTATTAATTGCCATTCGATTACCAAGTGCGATTGCATTATATTGGGTCGTATCCAATGCTGCAACGCTCGTGATGACTTTCTTATTTAATAACCCTTATAAAATTATTGCTGAACGTGAAGCGAAAATTAAGGCAGAAAAAGAAAAACAACGAGAACTTAGACGACAATATCGTAAAGTAACTGGAAGAAATCCGAAGAAGTAGGAGGAAAATATAATGATTGATAATTCATTAACAGTTCGTGGTGAAACGGTAGAAAAAGCAATTGCTAAAGGACTTCGTGAGCTAAATATCCAAGAAAAAGATGCTGAAATTCGTGTCATTAGTGAAGGTAAAAAAGGATTATTTGGCTTTGGGAAGCAAGATGCGATTGTGGAAATCCAGGTGAAAGATAATTTAAGTTATAAAGAATTAACTGAAGTTTTAATTCAAGAAGAAAAAGAAGAACAACAAGAAATTCAATCGCCACAACCAACTACCGCGCCGATCGAACCATTGGAAGAAGTTGTGGTAGAAGAACCTTTATCGCATGATGTTACAAATGAAGTCGAAATTTCAACGCCAACAGAGCAAACAGTAGCGACTCCAAGTGCAACAGAATCAGCTGTAAAAGAAACAAATGAAACTGAAGAAACTGATTCGACAGGTTTACCATTGGATAAATCAAGTGAATTAGTTGCTTCTTATATTGACCGTGTCCTAAAAGAGTACGGTGCAAAATCTGAAACAACATTTGATATCAATGGTAACCAAGTAACCTTTAATATTGAAACAGACAAATCAGGTCTGGTTATTGGAAAACACGGAAAAATTATTAATTCATTGCAAATTTTATCTCAAACATTATTACAAAATTATTGTCACCACCGTGTATCTGTCCTATTAAATGTTGGCGACTATCGTGATCGTCGTGCAAACATCCTTGAACAGATTGCATCACGTACTGCTAAGGAAGTTTTAAGTACACGTCAGACGGTGATTTTAGACCCACTTCCTGCATATGAACGCAAACAAATTCACGCTCATCTTGCTGAATATGATCGTATTAAGACACATTCTGAAGGAAAAGAGCCAAATCGTTATTTAGTTGTTGAATATGTAGATAAAACACAATAATTGTATTTTAAAAGGCTGATTCTAGGTCAGTCTTTTGTTGTTCAGAAGATTAAAAAAAAGTGTTATTTTAGATCAACAGAAAAAAAGTTTTCTGTGTTAGAATAGATTAGTGAGTTGGTTTTATGTACACTTTGACCAGCTCATCAATTGATAGTCATTTTTTCCTACCAAATAAACAAAATGACCTTCTAATTACAATGATTTAATGTCCATAAATCATTGAAACCTTCGGCTGTGAAGCCGAAGGTTTTTTTGTCATAATAATCATTAATGTAATTAGAAAGTTAGCTTAGGATTCAAGCCCTTCAACTTTGAGGATTTTTCCCGATTGGGCATCAATTTTTAGTTCAACATCATCTTTATCTTTTTCATCTTCATATTCCACTTCCCAAACAGGTTGATTGTTATGATCATCATCAGCACTTAATTTCCAAGATTCGATGTTAGATAAATTCGTTTTTTGATTTGCAATCTCAGTAATTTCATCCAGGGTTTTTAACTTATCTAGGGACAATTCAATATATTCATCATCGGAATCAAGAGTTTCTTTTTCTTCCTTAGTGAATTGTTGTTCTTTACTATTGTAAGTCACTTCGTAGCCTAAATCGTTATCGAAACCTTCAATTTCAACTTCAATAATATCATCTTTTTGGATTTTTACTTTCAAACCACTAATTTTTACCTCGGGATATTTTTCCTCAAAATCCTTCAATGCAGTTTCTAAAATAGTTTGAAATTCACTTTTATCTTCTTGACTCACTTCGACGGTTGTTTCTTCCTTAGCATCATTTTGCGCATAGACTGGCGCTACGATAAATGATGTTGTTGTCAAAAGACCAAGAAGGAATAGACTACTTTTTGTAAATAATTGTTTCATTAAAAATCAAACCTTTCTATGTAAGTCTACTATTAGCGTATCAAGGATTCAGCAAAAAATACAATCATACGCATTGAAGGTTAATAATTCTCAGATTGTAAACTAACACCACTCCATTGATAATCTTTATTAGTTTCAAAATTTTCTTGATAAATCAATTGATTATCTAATAAATTGAATGCTTGAAGCTGAATCTTTTGATTAGATAATTTCTCAGCTGTAATTAATAACTCAGATGTAAGTGCAATATCCATCATTTGAGGAATGGTACGAATTTTTTTCGTCTTATTCGAAGCAATATCTAAAGCTTTGATCGTTGCTTCTGTCTGATCTTGATTTAATTCCACAAAATAAAAGGTCGAGTTATAAATGAGATTATGATTGTAGTACATGTCTTCAACGATTTCTGGATGTTTAACTTCTTCCATCGTTAAGTCTTTAATATTGAGCCACTGATAGTGAGAAATTGGCTGATACTCGAGATCATTTTGTGGTTCAGTTTGAACTTCATCTAGACAGATTAAGGTTGTTTTAGAATGTGGATGCGTATTATATGAATGGTAATTAATATTTAAATAATATTTGGAATCAATTGCCATGTTTTTCGAATCCACAACGTCACCGGATGTTTTATCAATTTTGAGTCGTTCGATAGATTGGCTCCCCATCTCATTTTCTGTAGGAAAGTTTTGATAGGTAAGTAAGAGGTAATAATAATCTTGATCTTCAACACAGGCGATGAATTGTGTATTGTAATTATTGGTTAATGGGTAATGATACGTAGAAAATTCACGATAATCGGTATTAAAAACAGTATAATCAAGTTCAGTCGCATTGCCATTAAAGTCACGGTTGATTTTATACCATACTTGCGGATGGTTGGTTGGAAATTGATTGGCTATCGGTGGTCGTTTAGATAATGAATAGTGTTGATAGATCGAATCACGTTGTTCAGTATTATGAAATAAATTAAACATTTTTGGTTGAATTGATTGGGCATTGACATTGATAATTGTGGGTGCATCATTAATCGATGGATTGGGCAAGTTGTAATACAATTCGGGTTGTAGGCTTTGAATGACTTCACGATTCCCATGAATTAAGTTTGAATTAACGGTTTGCTTAATTTGAAGTGGCATTGTCCAATAAATAATAAGAAATAGTATGCTAATAATGATGGTACTAATTGCAGTAAAATTGCGTCGCATGGTTAAGACTCCTTTCTAAACACTAATGTAGTGATTCATAATGTAATAACTAATTGATAATTGAATAACCATGGCTATCACCAGTAGGGTCATTGCGACGATATTAAACTCAAAACTTGTAAAGTTAATCGCCGATGCAAATTGAATAATTAAGGCAGAAATGCCCCAACTGAAAAATAGATAGAGCAGTGGCAACAAAATCGTTTGAATCAAATGATAGCTGCGATAGCTTAAGACGATAATAGTAATATTCATCAGCCCAATTAGAAAATTAAATCCAAAGAGGTAAATGAAGATAAAACTTTGGAAGTGCATTGACATCACAACTTGAAATCCATCTAAGTGTTGCATTAAAACTTGAACCACAGAGCTGGAATGATATAAGTGTGGTAGTAGATTTCCAATCCAATCGGTTGCGAATAAAATAAATAGTTGAGTCATCCATAAGCCAACAATCATTAATAAGATACTGACAAATTTTGCCATAAAAATTGGCATCCGACTACCTGGTAGCATTAACAACCGATAAATATAATTACCTTGAAAATGCCACTCACGCACCCAAGTAAACATACTATATAAAATTAAACTTAAAGCTGCGACACCAATAATTAAGAAAAATAAGGGTGTTTGTTTAAAAATATCTGCGAGCGTTAACATATAGAAAGCGTCTCTTTGATTCATAAAATAGTAATTCGCTTGACGAAATTGACGGAAAATTACCAAACTTTGTGTCAAAATAACGGCGATAACCAAAATCAAGTAGAGCCATTTTGCGCGTTTAAGTTCATCATTCAGTAAATTCATAAATTTCTTCATTAACGATACACCTCCCGCATTTTATCAACGAGACTGATTCCTCGTTCTTGTCTAAGTTGTTCAGGATTAATTTCTTCTACAATCGTTCCATCGCGCATTAAAATTGCTTTATCCACAATATATTCGATTTCAGGAATATCATGACTTGAGATAAGAACACCCTGTCCTTCGATTAATTTTGAAGTAAATACGCTAAGAATTTCTTCCCGTGTAAAAATATCAATTCCACTAAAAGGTTCATCCATTAAGATGAAGTCACTATCGAGTGATAATCCTAATAAAATATTTACTTTAGCAACATTCCCTTTTGAAAGTTGATTGATTTTATCGTCGGCATTTAAATTGAAAAATTCTAGAATCTCATAGGCTCGCTTTTCATTGAACGTAGCATAATAATCTTTCATCTGTTGTAAAGCTTCTGATATGGTTAAGTGTTTTAATACAATAATTTGATCCGGCACGTAACTGATTTTGTGATAATCATTGAAGGTGATGGGTTGGTTGTTGTATAAAATTTCACCTTTTCCTTGAGGGATTAATTGCATTATTAGGTTCAATAAGGTGGTCTTGCCACTCCCGTTTTCTCCCACAAGGAGTGTGACTTCCCCGGGTTGAATGGTAAATGAAACATCATTCAAAATAGCTTTATTGCCGAATTTTTTACTTACATGTTTCAGTTCAATCATTGTTTTTCCTCCTTCTGTTGAATAAATTCATTGAGTGCCTCGAGCGCTGTGCGTGGAGAGATATTCAATTGTTGGATTAATTGATAAAAGTCTATCATCGCTTGTTGCAATAACGTATGACGTAATGCATCGATTATTTGAATATCTTCTGTAACACGGCTAGGAACATTCGCATCGGTTGTAATAATGTGTTCCTCTTCCAGTTCTTTAAAAGCACGTTGGACGGTGTTCGGATTGACTTTAAATTCTTGGGCAATCGATCGCCGGGACGGTAATTCTTGACCGGGTGTTAAATTCCCTGAGACAATCTCGGATTTGAAGTATTGTTTCAACTGCTCATAAATAGGCAGGTGTGAATTAATATTCATAAGCCTCTCCTTTCTCTTAAAGTGTATTAAGTATATAATACAACTTTAACTGTATTATATGAGTAGTACACTTACCTGTCAATACTATTTTAGAAATTTTGTATAATCGCTTAATTCAAGGTATAATAAAAGCAATCATTTCAGTCACTGATTGGATTTTTAATGATTTAAAAACACTCAGTGCAATTTGCAATTTATAAGGAGGAAATGCCTCTATGGGCACTGATCAGGTTACCAGTATTGGTATCTTTATTTTATGTATATTTTTATCCGCGTTCTTTTCATCTTCTGAAACAGCGTTTACTTCAGCCAATCAACACCGATTGAAAAATCAAGCTGAAGAAGGGAATCGTCAAGCACAACAAGCGGAGAAACTTATTAATCAATATGAGCAACTGTTATCTACCATATTAATTGGAAATAACTTAGTAAACATTTTAAGTTCAGCTGTCGCTACTTTATTTTTTGTTCAGTTGTTTCCAATCTATGGCGCCACGATATCAACGATTGTTACAACAATTATTTTATTAATATTTGGCGAAATTACTCCAAAGTTAGTTGCAAAGTTATTTCCTGAAAAATTAGCCAAACAATTTTCAGGAATTCTAACCGTCCTAAATAAACTTTTTTCACCTGTCGTATGGGTTCTATCGCAATGGCAACGTTTGGTGATTGACCTCCTGCCCGTTAAAAATTCTCCTTCCATCAGTGAAGACGAATTATTAACTATGTTGAATGTGGCAAAATCTGAAGGAACTTTAGAAGACGATGAGCATGATTTAGTTCGAGCGGCGATTCGCTTTGATGATACCGAAGTCTCTCAAATTATTACACCACGGATTGATATCGATGGGATTGATATTGAGAGTAGTTTTGAAGAGATTGATCAAGTATTTGAACAAACGAATCATACGCGATTGGCAGTTTATGATGGGACCATTGACGAGTTAATTGGGACGATTCATGAACGTGATTTTAATCGATTGTTAAAGCGTCATGCGAATCATCCGGAATCAAATAAAGACTTACGTTCGATTATTTCTAAACCTCATTATGTCCCGATTACAATGCTATTATCAGATTTATTGCAGTTTATGCAATTGAATAAAGTCCATCTTTCGTATGTGATCGATGAATTCGGTAGTATTCAAGGGATTGTTACGATGGAGGATATTTTAGAAAGATTAGTTGGAGATATTTGGGATGAGCATGATCAAATAGAATTAGAGTTGACCGAACTAGAACCACAACAAAAAATTCAAGTGTCAGGCTTAATGACGTTAGAGGATCTCTATGATTATTTTGATAAGCGTTATGAAGGCGATTGGGATTCTTCAACCGTGAGTGGGTTAGTTATGGAGTTAATTCATCGTATGCCTGAAGTTGGCGATTGTGTGGAAATAGATCAATTGAAAATCACTGTTGAATCAATCGATAATGGGCGCGTCATGAGTGCACTTGTTGAATTAATTTAATAAATTCTTTAAAATATCTAAAAGTAAATAAATGGATTAAGGAGGGTTGATATGAGTAAGAGAATTTTATGTTTGTTTTGTTTCGTATTATTTCTAACAGGTTGTCGAAAAGAACCGATGATTCACTTGAGTGATGAAAATAAAACCCGACTTGAAATACGACGTAATGAAAATACAACGAGCAGCACAGAAACATCGGATCAAACAATATCGGATGAAAATAACGCTGAAGAAAGCTCGCAATCGGTAGCAGAATCAAGTAGTGAAAGCGAAAATTCTGAAAAACCGAAAGAACCGGCTGTTTTAGATTCGTCAAATTGGCAAGTTTCGAGTGAAACACCGTTACTTGAAGTGATTGATTATTTACCAAGTCAGATGTATCAATTTAAGAAGTTTACAGATGGTACTCATGAACGACGGGTCTATCCAACTTATGTTGATAATGAATTAAGTTTAATGCAGCTTGCTTTAATTAACGATGATTCTCAAGAAGTCCAATATTATAATTGGGGCACATTACAATTAGTAATGATTGAAGCCTCGAATGATAATCCTTTTGTCAATCAAATGGAGACGGTCGCTTATCAAGCAGATGGGTCTACCAATGAATTAATTTTAGATAGTCCGCTTCAAGTTGGGCACCAATGGGAAAGACGTGCGGGCATTACTTGTGAGATTACGCAATTATTTGCCGAGGGAACGCTCCCGTCAGGAACTTACCGTAATATTTTAGAAATTACGGTTACAGACGAAACTCAAAGTCAGCCTACGAAAGAATATTATGCGGAAGGTGCTGGACTCATTGCCACTATCACGCCAGAAACTACTTGGGTATTAAATGGTGATTTTCCAAATAATCGGATTATTACCGAAATTCCAGTTTATTTACCGGTGCGCCAAGATGGTTCAGAAATTTTGAATCCAACTTATGTTGAATTTAAATGGCAGACAAATTGGACTTTTGCTGAAGCTTTCCAAGATGTTTTACGTCGCGCGAAGATGATTGATGAAACGATTCAAGTACAATCAGTTACCTTTGATGATGACATCGTTTATATTGATTTTTCACCAGGAATTGTCTCAGTTTTAAATTCTTATGATAGTTCGGAACAAGGGATTATTGATGCGCTCGTTCAAACTTTAGGAGAATTTTTCCAAAGAAATCAAGTCCGCATCTCAGTTGATGGAAATGGAATGCTTCCACAAGAAGTAGAATATCCATCCAATGGAATTTATAACTTAAAAAATCCTATAGTGGATCCGACAGGCCAAAATAATGACGAAGAAACATCGCAAGAAGAAATAACAGAAAATATCGAGCTAGAAGACACAACGAGTAGCGAATAAGATGCATAAAGAGAAGATTGACGGAGGATCGTCAATCTTTTTTTGTAATTATATTTACCTAATCTACATATAATCCGCTTTATTATAAAATCAAACCCCTAAATTCACGCGAATTTAGGGGTTATTGAATTTTTTGGAGTATTTAACGGTGATTTAGTCACTTATTTAAATCCTTCAAGAGAAACGACTTCAACGTTAGTGAAGATTTGAATACCGATAAATGAGTAGAATTCTTTGTAGATACTATCTACTTGACCCTGTCCTGGATTGATATCATTCACACCAACTTGGAATGCTTTGTGATTTGGGTTCAGGATGTTGGCACGATGTCCTGGTGAACTTAACCAACCAGCCATTAGACGTTGTGCGATTGTATCTTCAATGTCGTCGATACCTTCGATGCTTGACATAGCAAATTGACCAATATTTTCAGCCATAGATCCTCTTTGCTCCGAATTTAAATAATCGAAAGCAGTTAACCAGTCAGTTCCATCTGGTCGGTAATGAGGCTTGTGTTCTTCTGGATTTTCAGGGTTAACGTAACGTAAGTAACCGTATTTTGCCATTTCGTCAGCACGTTGTTCGGCACCTTTCGTTAACCAAGTACCACGTTTTAAAGTGTTTAACCCGTTTTCTTGACGAGTTTTATTGGTTAAGTTGAAGATAATGTCTTGAATACGATCTGCGTTTAAACCGTTAAACGTTGTACGATATGTTGGAATAGTTGGATTATCTGGCTCGACAGGTGGCTGTGTAGATTCTTCTTTGGTTCCAACTAAGATGATTTGAGGTTTCATCGCTTTAACTTGGCGACGTTCAACTTCAACTTCTTTTTGGAAGACACCATCAATGTAGGTTGTCTCAAGGAGAAGAATGTCTTTACCATCTTGACCTTTTTCAAGAACGCGCTCCTGACCTTTTGCTAGGGTGTTATCATTTCGGTAAATAGTCTTGTAGGGAACAATTCGTTCTACCTCATGACGTTTTACTTCGACTTTAGGTTCTTTAATTTCTGGCTCTGGTTGAGGATCGATTGGTGGTTGAGGTTGTTCTTTAATTCCGACTAAAATAACACGGTCAATAACCTCGATAACTCGTCTTTCAGAGATTAACTTTTGGTCTGAAAATTGGCCATCAATGTAGGTTGTCTCAAGGAGAAGAATGTCTTTACCATCTTGACCTTTTTCAAGAACGCGCTCCTGACCTTTTGCTAGGGTGTTATCATTTCGGTAAATAGTCTTGTAGGGAACAATTCGTTCTACCTCATGACGTTTTACTTCGACTTTAGGTTCTTTAATTTCTGGCTCTGGTTGTGGCTCAGGTGTCTCAGGAATTGGTGTAACTTCCGGTTCCGGAGTTACAGCACCGGCACCAATAGCACGAGCCATTTCTTCTTCAGATACACGAGTGCGTTGTGTTACGCCTTCTTGAATTACATTTGAGCTTAATTGTCGTTGTGCTAATACTTCACCATTTACAATCTCAAATTCATAAAGATGTTCTACAATCTCTTCTTTACCTTCTACCTCGATAACACGTTGGTGACCAGATAGTGAGTTGTCCAATACAAGTACTTCACCGAAATCGCGTTTTGAGATCATGCGTTTTCGCTCTTTAACAACGCTTTCTGCTTTTGTACCATAGGCAATAATTTGATCTACAGCTGGTGTATCAATGATTGTTTGAGTAGTTTGTTCTTGTTCTACACTATCTAAGGTAATAGTAGTTGTTTCAGTAACTAATTTACCGTTTTGTCCTTCTTGGATAAGTACGGTCATACCAAACTCTAAGTTTGGATCAGCTTTGAATTGGGTTCCGTAGTAACGGTCAGTAACTTGACGTGTTACTAGCGTCCTACGAACAGAGTCAGGAACTTCTCGCTCAATTGGAACAAATTCAGTTACTTGAATTGTAACTGTTTCAGTAACTGGATTCCCTTCTTCGTCGTAAGTAGGATTTCCTTCTTCATCTAATACCGGTTGTTCAATTGTTTTATCAACTAATTTCTCAACCAAATCGATAATTGGGTCATTTTTAATAGTTTGAGTGTCTTCGTGTACAACTTGAGGCTCACCTTGAGAGATTGAACCTTCTCGTCCATCTGGAACAGCAATGTCTTCGGTTGGAACTACAGTAGATGAAATGTCTTCAAAAGCATTATCGATTTGTACTCCTTTAGCACGAATGGTAAACTCTGATGGAATATTTGGTTTAACCCCTGGCTCAGGAGTCACTTCTGGTTCAGGGATTACTTCTGGTTCAGGAGTTACTTCTGGTTCAGGAGTTACCTCTGGTTCAGGGGTTACCTCTGGTTCAGGAGTTACTTCTGGTTCAGGAGTTACCTCTGGTTCAGGGGTTACCTCTGGTTCAGGGATTACTTCTGGTTCAGGAGTTACCTCTGGTTCAGGGGTCACTTCCGGCCCAGGTTTCACTTCAGGTGTTTGTTGCGCGGGTACGGATACTTTTGGTGTTGTTATGTTATGGCGCTTGGTAGCAGGGGTTGTTCCTTGAGTTACTTTAGTTGTACTTTGTGTTGTAGCACTACTAAATATTGGCACTTTACCATCTGGACGTAAAAAGTCTAAGTGTAATTCGATTTCCTGATCAATATAAATTAAGTCTGGGTTCTTAATATCATTACGCTCAGCAATTTCTTTGACGGTTACTTTTTCTGGATCCTTTTTATCAAACTTGTAGTAATCATTGACCGTTTCTGTAATTTCAGATAGTGTATTTCCTTTTTTAACGATATAAGGCTTCTCATCTTCAATAGCTTTTTGAATAGCATCTTTTAAAACTTTGTCAATTTGCGTAATAGCGTTATCTTGACTTTCAACGGCTAAAATTGGAGTTTGGCACATTGCACCAGTGGCTAAGGTTGATGCAATGGCAACAGAGGCAACAATCCCATTAACTTTACGAATACTATAAATATTTTTTTCATGATATCCTCCACCTATATATTTTTATATAATCAGCTTTATTATAAAAGATATTATCTGATATTACAATCTAATTAAATCATAGTGTAAAATTTCTTGTGTAACCTCCAAAGTCCATAGAAAAAGGGACCTTTATCTTGTAAGATTGTAGTTACGACAAAACAATCA
>NZ_PKHE01000022.1:0-23592 GCF_002847645.1 Falseniella ignava | reverse complement strand
AAGCGAGCGAAGCGCGGTAGTTTTTAACCCTCTTTCGTTACACGCTAAAAACCCAAAAATCGGGACATATTCATTTGTGCTTGACATCTTAATTGGAATAACTATCCTTAAAACCTGGAGCTGGACTATTCATAAAATAGCGAAGGTAACCTATTTCATTGACCCTATGACTTAACCGCTGTAATCATTGAATTGTATAAAAATTCTTTTAAATTGACTTCCTCGATCCCCCATTTTTTTGCATAAGGGTCACTTACTGGCTGATAGTGAATTTGAACTTGATTAAATCCAGCTTTGCGAACAATATTTGCTAACTTATCCAAAGTTAAAGCACCAGCCACTCAAGTACCGTACATTTTCGGATTATTGATAACACTGTCAGGCAACTCTTGACTTAAAGAGATATCAGAAATTGCAATCCGACCGCCTGGTTTAAGCACTCGGAATATTTCACGGTAAACTTGCAATTTATCAACAGATAAATTGATAACACAATTACTAATCGCAACATCAATTGTTTGATCGGCAACCGGCAAGTGTTCAATCTCGCCTAAGCGAAATTCGACTTGATTAAATTTACGTTTTGTCGCAATCTCTCGAGCTTTATCAACCATCTCGCGCGTCATATCAACCCCAATAACTCGTCCCGTTTCTCCGACACGTTTGGCTGAGATAAAGGCATCCATGCCCTTACCAGCGCCTAAGTCTAATACGGTCTCTCCAGGTTGCATTGCAGCTACATCAATCGGATTACCGCATCCTAACCCGGTGTTTGCCTCTTCCGGAACAAACGCTAAATCTTCCTCTCGGTAACCAAGGGCTTGATTTAATTCATTGATATCAACTTGTACTAAATTCGTATCGGTCGCAACTTGTTGATAGAAATCTGCAACGGATTTTTTTATATCTTTAGGGTTAATTTTAGTCATATCTTGTCACTTCCTCTCACTCACTATTTTAACAAATCCATAATAAACTATCCAAATTTCTGTTTTCATTGCGATTAAAATATAATTTAAGCGATAGAAATTACACAGCGCCAGCCGGGTATGGTAGAATATAAAGGAAGAACTTGTTATCTTTATTACAATTGAAAGAGGTTGTTTAATGAAACCAAGAGTATTTTCAGGTGTCCAGCCGACAGGAACACCAACCATAGGGAATTATGTAGGTGCGATGAAAGGATTTGTTGAACTCCAATCCGATTACGATACAATTTACTGCGTCGCAAATCAACATGCGATTACAGTTCCACAAGATCCAAAATTATTACGTCAACGTACCCGAGAATTAGCGGCATTATATCTAGCGATTGGGATTGATCCCGAACAATCAATTATGTTTGTTCAATCCGATGTGCCAGCGCATGCACAAGTCGCTTGGATTATCCAATGTTTAACACCCCTTGGTGAGTTAGAACGAATGACCCAATATAAAGATAAAGCGACAAAACAAGATAATGTCAATGCCGGACTACTCAACTACCCTGCGTTAATGGTTGGGGATATTATTCTCTACGATGCTGCCCATGTTCCAGTGGGTGAAGATCAAAAACAACACTTAGAATTAACTCGGAACTTTGTCGATCGATTTAACAATCGCTTCGGTGAATTACTCGTTAAACCCGAACCGATGATTCCTAAGGCAGGAGCACGCATTATGAGTTTGCAAGACCCAACTCGTAAGATGAGTAAGTC
The DNA here is from genome assembly GCF_002847645.1 of Falseniella ignava. Classification (NCBI taxonomy): domain Bacteria; kingdom Bacillati; phylum Bacillota; class Bacilli; order Lactobacillales; family Aerococcaceae; genus Falseniella; species Falseniella ignava. The sequence goes on along the minus strand of NZ_PKHE01000022.1, from coordinate 21,895 downwards.
TGATGATAACGCTAGAAGTTATATTCTCCTACTCGATGAACCGAAACAAATTATTAAAAAGGTCAAAAGTGCTGTCACAGATACCATTGGTGCCGTCAATTATGACCCTGAAAATCAACCCGCGATTACCAATTTAATTAATATTTACGCTCGCTTTAGCGGCTTAACTCCGGAGCAAATTGTAGCAGATTACCAAGGAAAAGGTTATGGAGATTTTAAAGGAGATGTGGCGGAGGCGATTGTCTCAGTACTTGAACCAATCCAAGATCGTTATCACCAATTGCTTCAAAGTGATGAACTGGATGAAATCTTAGCCCATGGCGCTATCCAAGCTAACGAGATTGCGAACGCAACCTTAGCACGTATTGAAGACGCGATTGGTTTCAACTATCGTTAATTTAATCGCATTGCATTATAGACATAATAATACCCTCATATGATATTTCATTTTGTTATCATTTGAGGGTATTTTTTGTGTTTAACGCTTCATCTTACGTTGACATTCTGGACAAATGCCATACATTTCTAACTTAGTTTTTTTCAATAAGAATCCAGTCTGTTCTTCACAAGATGCGTTAATATTCGATAAGTCACTCGACTCAAAGTCCATAATCTTACCACACTCTTCACACATAACATGAAAATGACGGTCACCAAGATAGTCATAGCGGCTATGGTTTTGACCAAACTTCATCTCATAGACGAGACCTTGATCTACCAAGAAATTCACATTGTTGTAGACTGTCGCAAGACTCATGCCTGGATGATCGTTTTTTAAATCATTGTAGATTTCTTCAATCGTAGGATGGGTCTTCGATTCGATTAAGTAATCGATAATCGCACGACGCGGTGCTGTAATCCGCATACCTTGATTACGTAATTTCTCTAAAATAGTTTCTAATTCTGTTGTCGAAGAATACATACATCCCACTCCTTTCGACTATATTATACTACTAAAAACCGCGATAATAAAACAATTTTGATCATATTAATCAATTCTCATTTTAAAAAAATCTCCCTACATTTAGATCGGGAGATTACTGAAAATCAATTAATGAAAGATCATCACCGGCATTCCAATATAGCACAGCTCAAAGACTGTCGGCATCACGGCTGGCGGTGTATTAATACATCCAAGAGAGCCTGCATACGTCCAAATATTCCCACCGAACGCACTTTGCCATGGTGCATCATGAATTCCTTGCGCATTATAATCAAAGGCAATCCAATAATCAACAGGTGTTTCATAATCAAGACCTGTTAGATTGTTATTACCAAATAAAACAGCATCTCTTTGCATATTCCAGATTTGATAAGCTCCTGGAACTGTCTCGGCACCCGTAATTCCGGAAACAATCGGTGTCTCAAGCATCAGTTGTCCGTCATGGTAAATAAACATCATTTGATAAGTCAAGTCAACTTCTACATAAGAATTACCGATTGAATTTACTTCGCCATAACCAGATCCTTCAATGGTCGCTTCTCTGACCTGATCTTCATGATTATGTAAAGCTTCAATAATCAATTCTTGTTCTTTTTCACTATCAATATACCAACCAAAAATACCAGGCTGCACCGTAACCTCACCTTGATAGGTACTATTAAATGCAAACGGATTATATAAGGTGGCATACTCCATATTTAAGCGATAAATATAATCAGCAATTAGCTCTGAATCAATATAGGCATTACCCTCCGAATCAATCGTTAACCATGATTCAATTTCTTCACGAGGTATCGTAATTTCATGATCTTCGATTTTCAGGATAATTTTAGTATTGACAATTCCATTCACTTCTTCGGCGTACGCTTCAAACCCTTCAGATTCCATCGTTTTTTTTGGAACATCGTAAATATCTTTCAAATTTGTTTGTAATTTGCCGTGACCGATTTGTTCAAGTAAATAACCCTCAAAACGCGCAGGATCGACATAGTCACCATATAATTCTGGGTTAAATCGTAATGAACCATCTTCTTCTTTGGTATAGGACATATCGCGTGTGTGTTCACGCTTTTCATTATCGACCCCAAGACTAATTAGCAAACGATCAATAATTTCATCCGATACGGATAAAGACTCCGTTAAATCTATGGATTGTTTATTAATTAAGTAGGCAGGCCAACCAAGTGTTGGTTGATTCTTCAGGGCTTGATCTAATAAAGCCAAATCCTTAATTTGAATATCTAAATCATCGAGCGACAACGAGCCTATCCCTTGATCGCCTTCTTCAAAATACATTTTTGACTGAGGCAGCTCCGCCATGACTTTATCCTTCGCTTTGGCTAAGGTCATCTGACTAATATTAACGGGCCCCGCATAAGTATTTGGTAAGAAAAAATTATTAAAATAAATAATACCACCAATATAAATCGTTAAAATAAATAAGCCAACCATCATAGCATATTTGTACGCTGGTTTTATGTTATCCAACTGTTCTCACCTCTTTATAAATCTATCAATAATTTCTTCCCATCAACTATAGCAGAGAAAGGGCCAAATTACCATAAATTAGTTTGACAAACCGATTCTCTTAGTCTATCAAAAAAATCCCCTTATGCAAATCACTTATTCAGTGAAATAGCATAAGAGGATAAATTAAAGAAAAAATTACTCTGCTACATCGGCTGCTTTTGCGGCACGGTAGGTTAAGATTGGCTTACGTGCAGCAGTTGCTTCGTCTAAACGTTTAACCGGTGTGTTATGTGGTGCCTCTTGAACTAATGTTGGTTCTGTTTTAGCTTCTTCTGCAATCTTCAAGAAGATATCTGCCACATAGTCTAAGTCTCGTTTTGATTCAGTTTCAGTTGGCTCAATCATTAAGCACTCTGGAACAATCAATGGGAAATAAGTTGTTGGTGCGTGGATACCGTAGTCTAATAGACGCTTACCAATATCTTTTGCATTGACACCGTAATCATGTTTTTGACGTGTGCAGTCAAGAACGAACTCATGCTTGCAATATGAGTCACCATACGGTGCATCATATTCACCTTTTAGACGTGCAAGCAAGTAGTTTGCGTTTAAGACCGCATTTTCGGATACTTTACGTAGTCCTTCGCCACCATATGCGCGAATATAAGTATAAACACGTACGTTAACGCCAAAGTTACCAAAGGCACCTTTCACGCGACCGATCGATTCAGGATAATCTGAATTAAGAACATATTGATCGCCTTCTTTTTCAATGCGTGGCACTGGTAAGAACGGAATCAATTTCTCAACGACACCGATCGGACCAGATCCAGGTCCACCCCCACCGTGCGGCCCAGAGAAGGTCTTATGTAAGTTATAGTGAACTGCGTCAAATCCCATTTGACCTGGACTAGAAATACCCAAGATCGCGTTTGAGTTCGCACCATCATAGAATGCTAACGCTCCCGCATCGTGCATAATTTTTACGATTTCTTGGATATCTTTTTCGTAGAGTCCTACAGTACTTGGGTTGGTTAACATAATTCCAGCTGTTTCTTCGTTAACGACTTCGCGTAAAGCTTCAACGTCTACTAATCCGCCTGGTGTTGACGGAATCTCAATCGTATCATAGCCCGCTACCACTGCTGTTGCTGGGTTCGTTCCATGAGCAGAGTCAGGAATAATAATGTATTTACGTTGTTCACCTTCACCGATCGACTCAAAATATTTTTTAAATACTAGAATCGCAGTTAATTCACCTTGAGCTCCTGCCGCAGGTTGAAGTGAAATTGCGTCCATTCCTGAAGTCACAGTTAAGTACTCTTGTAAGTTATAGAGTAATTCTAATGCACCTTGAACCGTTTCTGGCTCTTGGTTAGGATGGATATTATTGAAGCCATCCATGAAAGCAGCTACCTCATTAACTTTAGGATTATATTTCATTGTACATGACCCAAGTGGATATGGACCTGACTCTACCCCAAAGTTTTTATTTGATAATGCAGTATAATGACGTAATAATTGAAGTTCTGAAACTTCAGGTAATTCTGCATCTTCTTTACGTTGGTAATCTGACTCTAAATCTTTTGATAAATCATATTCTGGGACATCTTGAGTTGGTAAGTCATAAGCAACATGTCCTGGAGATGAAATTTCAAAAATTAATTGATCATAATCATTCAAAATCATTATTTAGCCACCTCCACTAAAGCTTTTACAAACCCGTCAATTTCTTCTTTGGTACGTTTTTCAGTCGCACATAATAAGTAAGCATTCGCTTCACCGTATGCTGCTGAGGCATCAAAGCCACCTACGTAGCCTTTTTCATGAAGTGCTAAATTGACTTCGTGAACAGGTTTATTTAATTTGATCACAAATTCGTTGAAGAATGGACGTGTATTTAATGCTTCAAATCCGTTTTCTTTTAACTGAGCTTGTAAGTAGTGCGCATTGTTAATATTGTGTTGCGCTAATTCTTTAACACCTTCTTTACCGTAAGCGGTCATTGCGACTGCAGATGCAAGTGCAAATAACGCTTGGTTAGAAGAATAGTTACTTGTTGCTCTTTCACGACGGATATGTTGCTCGCGTGTTGATAATGTCATAACAAAGCCGCGTTTTCCTTCTGCATCAGTTGTTTGACCGACGATACGACTTGGAAGTTTACGCATTAACTTTTCAGTTGTAGCGAAGTAACCACAGTGTGGTCCACCAAATGCCATACCAATACCAAATGGTTGAACGTCTCCAACAACAATATCTGCACCTAAGTTACCTGGTGCTTCTAATTTAGCGAGTGCTAATGGGTTTGATGAAACAATTAGTAAGGCTTTTGTACCTTCCATAGCTTCTTTAATAGCTTTAATATCTTCAATTGAACCGAAGAAGTTAGGATATTGAATAACCACTGCCGCAACTTCAGAATCAAGTTTAGCTTTTAGGTCTTCGATATCTGTAACATCATTCTTCAAGTTAATATCTTCGACAGCATAACCTTTACCGAAAGCATAACTTGAAATCGTGCCATGACCTTGCGGGTTAACCCCTTTTGAAACTAAAACTTTCGTTGATTTTTTAACGGCGCCATACGCTAAGTTTGTTGCTTCAGCTAATGCGTTATACCCATCATAAAGTCCACAGTTCGCTACATCCATTTGAGTTAACTCAGCAACCATTGATTGCCACTCAAAAAGCGCTTGTAATTCACCTTGGCTGACTTCCGGTTGATACGGAACGTAAGCTGTCAGGAATTCTTGACGGCTAATAATAGCATTAACAACACTTGGAATATGATGGTCATACGTACCTGCTCCTAAGAAGAATGGCATTTGTGTGGCAGAAGTATTCTTACTTGCCAGACGATTTGCTTCTTTTAAGAGTTCCATCTCACTTAATGCAGGTGGTAAGTCCATTACACCTTTAGTTCGGACTGCTTCAGGGACATCACTAAATAAATCCTCTATAGATTCCGCACCAATGACGTCTAACATAGCTTGGCGGTCTTCATCAGTATGAGGTAAATATCTGAATTTTGACATTTTACACCTTCCTTGATCAATACATTTATATTTTAAGGCTCATAAAATAAATTATGAGCCTTAAAAAGAGTTGTTACTATATTAATTAACCAATATGTTCTTGATATTGTTCGTAAGTTAAGAATGCAGATGTATCGATTGCATCGTCAGATTTAATTTCGAAAATCCATCCTAATGCGTATGGGTCTTCGTTAACTTTTTCTGGCTCATCTTCTAAGTCTTCGTTTACTGCAGTTACAGTACCAGCAACTGGTGTGAAGATTTCAGAAGTTGATTTAACAGACTCGATATTTCCTGCTTCATCTTCTGCATCTAATTCATCGTCAACATCTGGTAGTTCAACGTATACGATGTCACCTAATTGCTCAACAGCATGATCAGAAATACCAATGCGTGCTGTGTGCTCATCTACTAATTGAATCCATTCGTGATCTTCTGTGTAAAATAATGTTGTTTTATCCATTATAAATTCCTCCAATATTTTTTTATTATTTGTTACCAAAATTAGCGATGGCGTAACCAGTCTTTTTTCGTAATAACCGCTGGAATACGCTTGTTACGGATTTGAACGAAGATTTCTTTACCAAATTCAGCTTGTGGTTTTCTAATTAAAGCATAACCAATTGCTTTACCAAAGGTAGGAGATTTCGTTCCAGAAGTGACAAAGCCAATAGGCTCTTCACTTTCTTCACTTTCAAAGATTTCAGCTCCATGACGAGCAATTCCTTTACCTGTTAACTCAAATCCGCGTGAGATATAACGGTTCGGATCTTTTTTGACTTCTTTGAGTGCTTCTTTTCCAATGAAATCAGCTTCTTTATCTGTCTTAACAGCAAAACCAATTCCACCTTCAATAGGGTTAATATCTTCAGAAAGATCATTGCCGTAAAGTGCCATACCACCTTCAAGACGAAGTGTATCACGCGCTCCTAGGCCACACTCTTTCAGATTATATTTCTCACCTAATTCAAGGAATCGTCTCCATAACTTCTCTGCATCATTCCAAGGAATGTAAAGCTCAAATCCATTTTCTCCCGTATATCCTGTACGTGATACAATGACATGCTCTACCCCATCGACCGTTTGATCCATTAAGAAATGATATGACTTAATTTGTGATAAATCACAATCTGTCATACTTTGAAGTAATTCTTCAGACTTAGGTCCTTGAACCGCAATCAATCCATAATCTAATGAACGATCATCAATGGTAACTTGATCATCTTGATTGTGTGCTTTAAACCAGTCAACAATCTTAATACGATTGCTAGCGTTCGGTGTTACGATAATTTCGTTCTCACCATTGCGATAGTAAATCAAGTCATCCAATGTACCACCGTCTTCTTTAACAACTGCAGTATATTGAGCTTGATTAATCGCACAATCATGAGCCTCGTTCGTAATTAGACCATTTAGCCAATCTAAGACATGCTCTTTATTACCTGTAATGAACACTTCTCCCATATGAGAAGCATCGAAGATTCCTACATCATTTCTGACAGCGTCATGTTCTTCTTGAATACGACTGAATTGGATGGGTAAAGCCCAACCACCAAAGTCAGAAACATCATAGCCAGCCTCCACATAGTAGTCATACATTGGGGTCTGGAATAATCCATCTTCATTACGTAATGGCTCCATTCAATCACTCCTTCTAAAGATATTCGTGTTTGCTAAGGGTTTGAAGCCATCTCAATGTGATAACTTCACATACACTTCACAAACCTCATAAATAAATTATAGCGAATTTTTCATAGATTCTCAACCTAAAAGCGTTTTCTTATAAAAGCTGTTACAAAAGGATTAATTAAGGTTTTTTCAATAATTTTTAATTATTTTTATGAAAACTCGCGACATAACGGGTTTGTGATTTGATATAATGTAAGAAAGATACTCATCAAAATTTAAGTAATAGGAGGAACACCTTCATTGTCTATCGAAATATTGAAATGCAATATAGAACAAGTCGAATCGAAACTCCCTGCTAACTACCCAACACCAAAAATTGTCGCTGTCACGAAATTTACCGATATCGATACAATGCGAGAATTATATCAACTTGGCTACCATCACTTTGCAGAAAACCGTCCCCAAGTGTTTTTAGAGAAATACAATGCTCTAGAAGATATAAAAGAAAACATCCATTGGCATTTTGTGGGCAACCTTCAGACAAGACAAGTTCGTGATATCATTAATCTGCTTGACTACGTACATTCCCTCGATCGTCCTTCGCTTGCGAAAGAAATTAATAAGCGAGCGAATCAACCCATAAAATGCTTTGTTCAAGTCAATGTCAGTGGTGAGGACTCTAAATCTGGACTCAGTCCCGATGAGTTGGAAGAGTTTATTATTTCATTAGCCCAATATCCAAAAGTGCACGTTATCGGTCTGATGACGATGGCTCCTTATGAAGCAACAGAAGAAGCATTACACCGTTATTTTGCACATTTACGTAAACTACGAGACCAAGTTATTGCGATGGATTTACCCTATGCTCCTTGTCAACATTTGAGTATGGGAATGAGTCGTGATTATCCGATCGCTGTCGAAGAAGGAGCTGACTTTATTCGAATTGGCAGTGCACTTTTTAAAGAATAAATAAAGACATCCGACGCCGTCTACAAAATAGACGGTTTGGATGTCTTTTGATTTCTAATAAATTGTCATTGAGAAAGAATCCATTAATCAAGCAAGTTATAGTTCCCCTCACTCGCTAAAAATCTCATAATGATAAAAACAATTAAGATTGCAACCGTCCCAAGTACTAAATCCATCATCGTATGAGCATAAATTAACATTTTACGGGCAATAACAAATAGTATTAACTCTAACATAGAATAAGCTGAGTGATTCATAATCATTAAAATTAACTCAACACCTACAATCAGAAGTAATGCGTAAGCTAGAAAATTCTGAAACACTTGATACGATTGATCCAATGAAGCGTGATATAATCCCGGAATAAAATCAGTAAATTGCGTGAAACCAATAAAAATACCAATGATTACGAATATGGCAATAATGTATTCAAGCATAAAAGCTGTTTTCCCTAAAAATTTCTCAAATTTTTTATGCAATAACACCATCTCTCCTCCAAATAAAAAAACTCTTTTCTCACTATACGATGTATCTTAAAAAAAGGCAAGCGCATACACAATGAATTCAAAAGTATTTCCCCCTTGTTTTACAGGTTATATGATATAATGAATCTACTAAATAAAGGAGGGATCAAATGAAGTTAGGTTTAATTATTAATCCAATCGCTGGGATGGGAGGACGTGTGGGACTTAAAGGGACAGATGGTCGCGATATCTTAGAAGAGGCACGTCGCTTAGGATCTATCCCCGAAGCAGAAATCAAAGCTCAACGTGCTTTAGAACAATTGCTTCCTGTCAAAGATCAATTAACATTTTATGTTGCACAAGGTGCGATGGGATCCGATTCCGCTGAAAAGTTAGGTTTCAACTATCAAGTTATTTATCATCCCGAAGCAGGCGATACAGATCAACATGATACGTTTAACTTAGCCCAAGCTCTCAGTGAAGAACAAGTCGACTTAATTTTATTTGTCGGAGGAGACGGAACCGCTCGAGATGTATCTCGTACAATTGGAACAAAAGTACCTGCGATTGGTATTCCTGCAGGTGTTAAGATCCATTCTCCAGTGTACGGCATGACCCCTGAAAGTGCTGGGAAATTAGCTCTCGAATTTGTTAAAAATCCAACCATGCCCCTCAAAGATGATGAAGTAATGGATATTGAAGAAGAAGCATTTCGCCGAGATGAAATTGTCATCGAAGTTTATGGCTACCTTAAAGTGCCACAAGACCCTACTTATCTGCAGCCATTAAAATCACCTTCGCCTCAATCTGACGCATCTGCTATGGAATCCGCAGCACTCTATATTATTGATGAAATGGAAGATGACACCATTTATATTGTAGGTTCTGGAACGACAACAGCTCAAATTATGCAAGAGTTGGGTCTCGAACATACGATTTTAGGGGTCGACATTATTAAAGATCGCCAATTACTCGTAAAAGATGCTGCTGAAAAAGAAATTATCGAAGCAATTGATGGCGAATCAAAGGTCAAACTCATTATTACCCCAATGGGTGGTCAAGGCTATATCTTTGGTCGTGGTAACCAACAACTCAGCGCCAATGTTTTACGTCGACTGACTCGACAAGATGTTATCATTATTGCAACGCCGAATAAGCTATTAACTATCGGATCCAATCCATTTTTAGTGTATACTTTAGATGACGAAATTGATCAAGCCTATAGTGGCTACTACAAAGTGATTACTGGTTACGGCCAAATTGCTATGAAAAAAGCAGCTTCTTTGAAGTAACGCTTTATAATGTTTCACTTACCTTTAGAAAGGGGTATCTTTATGAACTTAACCCAAAAAGTATTTAATTTAATTCGTAATTCCTTGCTTATCACCTTATTAGTCACAATGTTTATTAATGCATTAAATACGGGTAAGATTTTCGCTTTCACTTCCATCGTGATTCTAGGAATTGTCCTCGGGTTACTCGTATTAATCTATGATATCCGTTCACTCAGCCGAGGCACCCAAATGACCCTTCATATTATTGGAAGTCTAGCAGCCATTATCACTGTTGCAGTTCTCAATTCATGGGTCTATATTAATTGGAATCAAGTCTTAACCATTGTCTTAATCGGAGTAGCGGTTGCACTAGTTCTCTACCTTGCTTATCGGTATTTCTTCAAGAAGCATAAAAACAATGCTAAATCCGAGGTAGCGTCTAGCGACGCATCATTAGATGCTCTCCATAATACTGATCAAGCACTTGAAGAACAATATGCACAACTTACGCAGCAAACAACTTTAGAAGCAGAGGAAGAAACAGCTCCATCTGTTAGCGAGACGCCAAAACCTCAAAGTTCAGTCGCAACAAGTGAACTTGAAGACAAAGTACCTCAACCAGAAGTAAAAGCTGATGTAATTCGTCAACCAAGTTACTATATTTATCCGGAACATTTGTAAGACACAACGCTTAGAATTCACTTATATATTAAGCGATTAACAGCCCGTTGTTCTATTAACATCGGGCTGTATTTATTATGATAGTCATCTTTGACGAGATCCATAGAATCGCTAAATAAAATACACTATAGACTGAAGGTAGGCAAGTTATGAATTCAACTGTACAATGGCAAGCAATCAAAACAAACCCACAAGTTCAATTAATTGACCTTAGAACACCTAAAGAATATGAACAAGGTCATATCCCTGGTGCCATCAATCTCCCGCTCTTCACGAATGAAGAACATCAACAGATTGGGACACTCTATAAACAAACATCGGTTGAGGCCGCTAAAAAATTAGGTGTCCAGTACATTGCAACACGCTTGCCTGAATTATTTACTGAAATTACTCGCCATCTCCCCAAGCGACAAGTTGTGGTGTATTGCAAATCAGGCGGTTACCGTAGTCAATCTGTTACGGGTTGGCTGAATGGCCTTGGCGAAAAGGTCAATCGGCTTGAGGGAGGTTATCAAGGTTACCGACAAACCATTATTCAAGGAATTGAAAACAAGGTCCCAATGTTTCAATTTGTTACCTTGAATGGCTTCACCGGTGTAGGAAAAACGGCCATCTTAAAAGAATTACAAAACCAAGGCGCACAAGTATTGGACCTAGAAGGACTCGCCAATCACCGTGGGTCTAACTTTGGAAGTATTGGTTTGGGAAAACAACCTTCCCAAAAAATGTTCGAATCCGCGCTTTATGAGCAACTCGAACAATTTTTATCAGAGATTGTATTCGTTGAATCTGAAAGTAGCAAGATTGGCACGGTCTTTGTTCCAAATTGTTTAAGAGAAGCCTATACCCACTCCCCCTATCAAGTTCGAGTGCATTCAACGATTGAAGATCGAGTCGATCGCATCTACCAAGACTATATCGAACATCACGATTCCCACTTTAATCAAGAAGTTCAGGCTGCATTAGAAGCACTCCATCGATATGTTAGCGATGAAGCGATTCAGCATATGGAACAACAACTCGCTCAAGGCCATTACCGACAAGTCATTGAAGCCTTGATGGTTCATTATTATGATCGACGTTATCAAATGCGCCATGTCCCTTACGACTTAGAAATTCAACATGATAATACTTCACTTGTTGCTCAACAATTGATAAATAAATATTGCAAATAAACAGTGCGTCAACCGGAATTAAAATCGGTTGACGCATTTTTGATTATTCTGATTTTAGCCAACGGGGTGCGGTATAATCCGTTAAAAATGCACCGAGCGGAGCAGTAAATAAAATCGCAATGACTGAGACAATCAAAATCATCTGACCACTCTCAAGTCCCATACTGAGAGGAATTGAACCAATCGCTGCTTGCACCGTCGCCTTCGGCAAGTATGCTACAGCTGTAAATAATTTCTCACGACGATTAAGCGATGTCCCAGCAATCGAAAATAAGACACCTAGCATTCTAAATAACAAACCAATCGCAACAATAAGTAGCGCTTGAGGTCCTGCCAACCATAGATATTGAGCATCAACATTAATCCCTACTAGAACAAATAATAATAGTTCAAATGCACCCCAAAGTCGGTAATAGTGCTCTTCTAATTGAGGGGCTAACAGCTCGGCTTTGGCTTTAACAACCATCCCTAAAGTCATCACCGCTAATAACGCTGAAAATGAAACCCAAGGTGCAACCCATTGCTCTAACCCTAACAGCAATCCCGATAAGGCAAGAAGCATTACGACTTGATAACTATCTCGCATTTCAAAGTGATGAATCATCATTAAATAGAGATAACCACACAAGAGCCCTACGCCAATGCCAAGACCAATCGTCAACGGAATGGCTAAAAATGCGCCTCCTTCAAAGACACCGGTCGTTGCCAGCGTTAATATACTCGTAAAGAAAATAATCACAAAAATATCATCCAGTGAAGCGCCTGCCAAAATCATTTCTGGAATATGTCGATTCGTTCCACGTTTCGTTTGGATTAAATGAATCATTCTAGGTACGACAATCGCTGGAGAAACAGCTGCCAGCACACTTGCCATCAACGCGCCGTCGATGGCCGACCAATTTAAGAGGAGCACCGCTGCTAGGGTAATCCCAATCATCTCAATCGCTGCAGGTAGGAAACTTAATAAGATTGCGGGTCGTCCAACCCGTTTCAAATGATCAATATTTAAAGATAGACCCGCGCGTGTCAAAATAATTACTAAAGCAATTTGACGGATATCCGCTGAATAATTAAACACATCTTCACTCACCCAGCCCCATTGATAAGGACTAATTAAGACACCTGCAATAATCATTCCGACTATACTAGGCAGCCCAATCTTTCGTGCGATATATGCACAAACGCCACCCACTGCACAAATAATTCCAAAATTAATTAGCATACCATCCCTCTTTCTTTTAAGATTCTTCAAAAAATAAAAAAACTGAGACTCCTCCCTTGAACAGGTAGAAGTCATCAGCATTCAAAGCAGTTTAAGCCATACGGCTAAGGAAGAACCTCATTTCCTATCTTCAATCGATTAACGTTCTACGAAAACAACCGAATCTTCAGTAAAGTGATCAATCATCGCTTGGCTATAGATATGGTAACCTTTTTCACGATATTTCGGTCCGCCACCTTGGAAGACCTTCTCAATCGCAATTCCCACACCGGCAATCGTAGCTCCCGCTTGCTCACATAAATCAATCAAGCCACCTAAGGCTTCTCCTTTGGCTAAAAAGTCATCTACAATGAGGACGCGATCCGTTGGAAGCAAGAAACGACGGTCCACTCGAATACTGTACTCTTTATTTTTAGTATAAGAGACTACTTTACTAGAGTAAACATCGTCAGATAGTGTTAAAGATTCAATTTTTTTCGCAAAGACCATTGGTACCCCTAAGTATTTTGCGGCAGTATATGCCATGGAAATCCCAGATACTTCTAGCGTAATTACACGTGTAATCCCTGCATCTGCAAAGTGCTCTGCAAAATCTTTCCCCATCGCATCAATCAATTCGACATCCACTTGATGATTTAAGAAATTATCAACCTTTAAAATATTACCTTGAAAAATCTTACCGTCTTTAAGAATTTTTTGTTCTAATAATTCCATGCTCCCACTCCTCAAGTTATTTTCAATTTAACTATTTCATACTTAGCGACATTTTACAATAGGTATTTTAGATTTCGATAAAATTATATTATAAAATGTCCAAATAGAATTGATTCCCAATATCATAACCGTAATCAGTAAATCGAATCCAATCATCTTCGATTTCAATCACCCCATATCGCTGATGTTTCATTAATGCATCCTGATACTTTTGGCAGAAATCAATTTGATAGATACGATTAATCTCACGAATATCAAAGCCTTGTCGCAATCGCAAATTCAACATAATATATTCTTTCTCTCGCGCTTCCATATCCATCGCTTCCATGTAAACAATTGGACGTTGGCCTTGGTCAATCATTTGAAAGTATTGATCAAACCGACGTGAATTTGAAAATCTTCGTAAACCAATATTTGAAGCTGCGCCCAAGCCGATTCCTAAATAATCTTTCAATTGCCAATACTTTTTATTGTGTCGACTTTGATAGTGAGGTGCTTTTGCGAAGTTGGATATTTCATATTGTTCATAGCCCAATTGTTTCAATGTTTGCTGAATATAATGATACATATCCCGTTCCTCATCATCGTCAGATAGTTGAATCTTCCCAGTATGATGCCAACGAGCAAAAGGCGTCTTATCTTTAATCATGAGTGAATAGTATGAAATATGAGGTGGATCTAATTCCAGAAGTGCTGACACATCTTCTTTCAAGACCTCAAAAGATTGATTTGGATTATTAAACATCATATCCAAACTAAAATTATCAATTTGATGGTCTCTTAAGATCGCTACTTTTTCTTGAACATCTTTAGCGTGATGTAATCGCCCCATCACTTTCAACACATTATCGTCAAAGGATTGAACCCCCATCGAAAAACGATTGAATCCTAAATCTAAATAACCTGCGATTTTTTCTTCAGTAACTGATTCCGGATTCATTTCAATGGCAATCTCACAATCGGGTAATACTTCAAAATTTTGATAGATGCCTTGAATAATTTGACGCATCAACGGCAACGATAAATAAGAGGGCGTACCTCCCCCAAAATAAATCGTATCGAGCTGATAGTGTTCATCGCGATAAAGTGCCATTTCCTTTATTAAATAATCTACATAATCATCAATCCGATCATCATAATTCGCAAAGGTTAAAAAATCACAGTAATGACACTTTTTCTCACAAAAAGGGATATGGAGATAGAGTCCGATGGTATTTTTCATAAGTTATCCTTCTTCTAATGAATTAATAAATCCGTTTTAAAATTTTGTGGGATTGGGATAGTTTGGTAAATATCTAAATCTACAATATCCTCAAAACTCACCCGATACACTTTAGGATTTTGATAGTCTTGCACGAACAGTTCCTTCGTATTCGGATCATACCCACTAATATAAAGCGTGGCAGTATAATCTTCTCGTTGGCGATTTTTCAAAAATCCGACCGGTAGTGATAATACATTTAATATCCGATACAAGGAGGCGCATGCTTCGGATTGATTCGTAGGCTTAAGACTCAATTGGGAGAAATAATAAGCCCGCACAAAACGGGAGACCGGATCATAACCACCAGGTAAACCTTTAACAGCGTTCGCTTCTTCAGGTTTTTCCGGATCCATATAGCGTTCTAATCGATGATATTGTCGTTCTAATTTTGGTGAATTGGTCATCACTTGATAAGGATTCTCCTTAACTTCGAATTGACCGTTCTTTGGCTCTAAAACAATATTACGGCCAGATGGATCTGTAAACATATAGTGGAATGGCGGAGAGATGACGCTTTGCCCTTTAGCATCTGTTTGAGCAATTCGAATCGTCGCAATTTGTTCAATCACTTCGCTAACATCGCGACACATTCCTAATAAATAATTTAATAAGTCGAGCGAACGTAAATAAGTCACCTCATTGTTATCGAATGTTGGATCTACAGTCTTATCGTAGAGATTAAATTCTGGAAATTCATTCGTAATTCCGACCAGTCCATGTTCATTGATGCCATCTTTCAACGGAATATAGTCATTGAATCCTAACCCCATCATGCGATAACGACTGACTAGCGGTTGATTGAATAAATCTTTCGCAAATTGATAATTTCGTGGAATATAATTCAGCTGGTAGTCCAAGGACATTTCGATATCCATCGTACGCCCTAAGACAGATCCCCCCGGATAATTAATTTGCAATCCAGTACACATTAAATCACCTTCCTATCGAACCTTGACTGCTCCTTTCAGCTTAACATGGAATAGTGTAATCTCCTAGTCAGAGAACTTGTCATCTAAAAAAGCACCTCACATGAGGTGCTTCGGGATATCGATTGATCTAGATACCCACTGTTAAGTAATAAAAAATGGAGATAATCGGTCTCGAACCGACGACCTCTACAATGCCATTGTAGCGCTCTCCCAACTGAGCTATATCCCCATCAATACAACCTATACTTTACATGGTTATCATAGAATAAGCAACCTTTATTTATTTTTCCGACGCAATGTCTTTAAATATTGTTTCCGCTCTGCAGGAATTCGACGACTTTCAACGGCTTTTTGAATGGTCATCCGGTGAACATCTGCCGGTAGTTGATGTGTCTCCAGTAACAAAACCGTGGCGTCATATTGTTTCGCCAGTGCCGTCGCAAAGAACCAACTTCGCATCATCATCACATAATAATGGGAATGGTCTACCTGGGCCACCCGTTCTATGATTTCCGGCTCAAACTTCGCATCTAAGTAATGATGCATCAACATCAATATCCCAAAACGAATCGTATAGGGTTCTGAAGACGCAAGCCACTGGTCAATGGTTGCTAGTAACGAAGGAAAGTCCTTTTTAAATAATTGTGGATTCAATACATCAATTAGCGACCAAGAATTGAGATGTGGTAAAAACAGATTTAACTGTTCAATCAGGGTACTTTCATCTTCCCAACGATTAATAATTAAAGCGTGAATTAAATATTCTTCGTAGTATTGATACGGCAAGACCCCAAACCAATCGGATTGAAGAACAGCGTCTAATTCTAGCCTGTTGACATACTGGCGCAGGATGGGCATTCGAACGCCTATCACTGCTCTCGAATCGATACTTGGATTCAATTTAATGATAAAGTCTCGATAAGCCAAGTCTTGATGCTCAACTAAATAATCTTGAATTTCTTTCGTTAGTGACATGGAACTTTCCACCCCTTCTTATGAATGGCTTTCTCCTTGACGCGCTGCCTGATTCGCTTGGACACGTTCCACCTCTTGCGCTAAATCGAATGTCATCGAATCTGATTCGACAACGGGTTCGCCAAAATGGATCACACCTTTCACCCAATCACGTTGAATTTGCCATAAATTTCCTTGTAAATGCATCGGATGAGAATCAGTAATATCAAAAATTCGCATCCAACTCTCTTTAATTTTCTTCTCAAGCTCAGGGTATCTACCACGATTTTTTGGGTCTGATAAGAAATATTCACTCTCGATTCCTAATCGCTTTAATTCTTTCAAATAAGCTTGTTTATCAGTGTCATCTTGTGGCAAGTAAAGTAAATTCAGGACATAGTCCCACTTCATACCATCAAAAATAATAATTTGATCTTTCGGAACATCAATGGCATACAGGACCGAATTCGGCTCTGGGTGGCGAGCTCCTTTAAAATCAATCGACGTCCAAATTGGAAATTCAACGCCCTCAGGTTTCGGTAAGTGTTTCTCTGCCATCTCGACAAAGGTACGGTATTGTTGAATAAAAAAATCTGCATCTTGAGCCATGTGTAATCGTACGTAGATTTCTTTATTCGTAATTACACCTTGATTTGCTAATTCATAAATGGAGTTCTCGTGCTGACGAGAATAAACGCGCATTGTTTCCATAATTGATTCATCCTTTCTCAATTGTAGGTCCATCAAACTATCTTACAAATGCTTATCGTTCAAAATAAAGTGCTGCTTCAATCATTTCGCCTACTTGGATAAAACCAGCTTCTAAATCCGTAAAACGACTTGTTTCAGGTGAATCTAGATCTAACACCGCATAGACCTCACCTTGATAACGCAACGGAATCACTAACTCTGATTGAGAGGCGCTATCGCACGCCACATGTCCTGGAAATTGGTGAACATCATCAACTTTTACAGCTTGAGCGGTCTGCCATGCCCTAGCGCAAACACCTTTATTTTTTTGGAGCCGAGAGCAGGCTGGTAAACCTTGGAAGGGACCTAACACTAATTCCTCACCTTTGACAAGATAGAAACCGGCCCAATTCAATCGATCGATATAAACCATAATCGCGGCACTAATATTTGCCATTAATGCAATTGGATCCGATTCATACTTTAATTCTTCGGTTAAATAAGCTAATAATTGTTCAACTTTTACTGAATCATCTTGCGTCGTAGTATTGGATGTATTCATCTTAATCATTCCTTTTCTAATAATTATTTTACAATCGCTGTATTAATTCGTCGACTTACTTCAGCGACGGGCAGTCCAACAACGGTATAAATATCACCATCAATCCGTGCTACAAAGCGTGGATCTAATTCTTGGATACCATAACCCCCACTTTTATCGAGGGACGATTCCGTCTCTAAATAGGATTGAATCAATGGTTCTAATGCGGGATAATAATCGACAAATTCAACTTCAGTTACTGCATAAAATACATCCAAATAATCTGTCGTTTTCAAGCAAACGGATGTAACAACATGATGTACTTGCCCAAAATAAGACCGTAACATCTGCTCTGCTTCCTCTAAATCTTTCGGCTTATGATAAATCTGGTCACATGCCACCACCATGGTATCTGCAGCAATATATAAGGTGTTCGGTTCGCAAGCTTTGCTTAATTTTGCCTTACTGATCTCACAACACGTCTTAGCCACACGCGGTAAGAACGCGTCGGACTGATATTGCGTAAGATAAGTTGCTTCAATCTGTCGTTCATCAATTTGAGCGACCTGAATAACGGGTTCCATAAACGCCAATAGTTCATGGCGCCGCTTCGAACCACTCATCAATACCACTTGGTTGAAAGGCTGTAATTGGCCATTCTGTTCATAATTAACAATCATCGCACTTCCACTTTCTGTATTCATCTTTTTCTTTACTACGATTATATCATCCATTTCGTCTCAAACCTATTTAAACAAAAAAACCTGAATGACAACGATAAGCTGTTCATTCAAGTTTGCTTATAATTAGTGTTTTAATTTCATTTCGAGTAACGTTCCCTCTTGGGCATCCACTTTCGCTTCGTAAAGCTCGCCCCCCTGCTGATTCACAACTTCAACTTTCCAATAAGTTCGCTCTCTTTTGCGATCTAATTCCCATTGAATCGGATGATCTACTGGAACAGCATCCAAGGCTGTTTGCGTAATTTCTTCTAAAGGAAGGAGATTGTTAATATTTAATGCATAGCTATCTCTTCGCGCAACTTCTTTTTCTTTCAATGGTCTATCGGATGATTTGAGCGTTTCACCCGTCTGAGCATTTAAATCAATCGTATATTTGGTTGAGGCATCCATTCCCTCTAAATCATACTTTAGAAATGGTCCTTCATATTCAAGTTGAAACTTTGTTAGAATAGCTTCGGGATACAACTCTTGAAAACGAGCAATGGCTTTAGCAACGGGTATAATTTGATATTTTTCAGCAAATAATGTCATTGTATACATTCCTCCTTTTGCTTATATTATAGCATTTTTTCTCCTTTTATCATATAAAATAATTTAGTTTATATGTCAATATTACGACACTCAAACTACGTTATGTGGAATTTTCGATGACTTTTCAGCCGAAATCGATTATGATTAAGACAGTCAGATTGATTCTTGTCTATCCTAGTTACTTGAAATACGAAATTACTTCTGAAAGGAAACCGACGATGAAATCACTTAAACAACTCAAACGATGGGTCATCTTAATAGCCTGTCTTATTATTGGGAGTGTGGCCCTTGATTTAAATCCAATCGCACCTCCACCTAGCCAAGGCCCATCTCATTCACAATCAGAGCAAACACTACAACAAGACGCTTATTATTATGAACGAGATGATGTCGCTGCTTATCTCAATACCTATCGCACCCTACCCCCAAATTATATTACTAAAAAAGAAGCCGACGCCATGCAATGGACGACGGATGATCCTATCTATGTAATTGGAGGCGATCGATTTGGAAATCGTGAAGGCTTATTACCGAAAAAGTCCGGCCGACAATACTATGAAGCGGATCTTAAATCGGGTTACACCCATCATCGGGGGCCCGAACGCCTCGTCTATTCCGATGACGGCTTAATCTTCTATACACCGGATCACTATGACTCATTTGAACAACTGTATTAAGGAGTGACATTATGAATATTTACCATCTCAATGCAGAATATTGTACCGATCGCGATGCCACATATCATTACTTGATTGAACAACTTGAATTGCCAAGCTATACCGGACATAATTTGGATGCGCTATGGGATGTACTCGATGAGAAATCAGATTATGTAATCCATCTTTACCATGCACGACACCTTATCGAAGCATTAGGTGATTATGGCCTCAGTTTATTAGATACATTGGGCGATCTAGTCAGTTCCGAAAAAAATCGCGATATCATTTTACATTGGTAAATAAGTAAAACCACGGCAAAGGATGCAAAATCCATCGCCGTGGTTTTTTGAATGTTATGATATGACTACTTTTTACGATACGACCAATAATTACGTCCCTCTTCACGTAAATGATGTGCTTCAACGCCGTGTAAGGAGAACATATTCGCCGGATTATCGTTTGGGTCGTTAACTAATACAACTTCATGTTCAGGATCATAACCTCGAATGACAAAAATATGTCCCACTTCGGTCATGAACCCTGGGCTAATTGACGCCACAACAATCTCACCTTCTTCTGAGGCTGCGAGTGCGGCATCTAAGTCATCACCGTGATCTGTCATTTCATAGCCATATTTTTTAGCAAAATCTTCAAAAATTTGCCATGACGTTCCGTCATGATCTACCCAATAGTCTGTTTTTGCCCATTTCAAAATATCATCTGGCGTCGTAGAAGCATCACCAAAAGCAGCCTCTACCATAGCTAGACTGACAATCGCGCAACCACCAATACGAATCGTTTCATCTTCTTCACTACCATAGTGCACCCGTGACCAGCGCGGATCTGATTGTAATAATAACGGCACATCGATTTGATAGGCCGATTCACTCACTTTAGTATATTTAGACGGATTCGCCGGTAAAAATGCATAACCAAAATTCTCTTGAATTAAATTTTTATCTTCAAGTAACTCGACAATCGTTGTTTGATTTGTCAGCCAATCGCGTCCAAATCGTAATTCTGCAAAGCGTTTGACCGCTTCAAATGTCTCCGGTGTCTGAAAATCAAATTGCCCAAGGGCTTGCTCTAAATTAATCGGCTGACTACTTTGCTCGCCGAGAGCTTCTTGTTGATCATGAATCATCGCTTCGAGCGATGCTTGCGTCGCTTGCCACGATTGCTCCGCTTCTAATAACTCATTATGTTCTTGGCTCAGATTATAATATCGATACCCGATAAATCCAATGACACCCAACAAAATTAAAAAGAGCAATTGGCGTAGTCTTCGAATTGTTTTTCGTTTTGGGTTAGAGGGTTGTGGGTTCATTGTTTTCATTTGTTTCATATAAATACTCCATTTTTTGATAAATCCTATTATGCAGTGATTTGTTAATGAAGTCAATCTTAATGCGATGAGTTCAGATTGCTTCCTTACTATCATCCATAGTACAATAACATCATCAGGGAGTCTATCCTACAGAAAGAGGTGATACAGTATGAGTCAATTGCCACATTGCCCAAAATGCGACAGTGATCTTACTTACACTGATGGGAACTTAATGATTTGTCCGATGTGTGGCCACGAGTGGACGGAAGAAGAGCATGCTGCAGCTCTAGAGGCGGAAATCATCCGAGATGCGAATGGTACAGCCTTAGCAGACGGTGATAATGTCTCGGTCATTCGAGAAATTAAACTTAAAGGGTCTAACCGCATTAAGCAAGGAACCCGTGTAACGAATATTCGCTTGCTCGACCATCCAGTAGACGGACATGATATTGAATGTACGATTGATGGATTCGGCCGTATGTATTTGAAGTCTGAACTGGTTAAAAAAATCTAGCCAACATTATTGAACTGCATTGCTCACAATGCAGTTTTTTAGTTTTAGCGGAATCGAGTAGGAGACTAATCATTAGTTGATTAGTCGTCCTCTCACACCACCGTACGTACGGTTCTCGTATACGGCGGTTCAATAATGTAAGTACACTTGCTCTGCCAACTGGG
>NZ_PKHE01000021.1:0-24113 GCF_002847645.1 Falseniella ignava | reverse complement strand
CTATTGAGAGTTGTGGTAACTTCAATATAGCATGAAATTCACGTGATGTTTTTATTTTTGGTGGCTAAGTTGATTATAGAATCCACCAATCTATCGATGTGAATAAATAGAGTGCTATTTTAATAAAAGTGTAAATATTACCAAATTGATAATCTAATATTGGCGCCACCATTTCGAGAAAACGCTTAACAAAATTGTTATTCAAATGATTTATTTGAAATATTTTGTGTTTTAATTGAGATTAAAGAAACAGTATTATATAGGAATTGTATATAAAATTTGGAAGCCATCCCGCTTCCGGATCCGCGTGAAGCCCGCTTGCGACGAGCCAATAAGGAACATCGCATTCCAGCCGAAATTACGATTGGAACCCGTTGGGAAGAAGTCCGACCGAATCACTGGGTGTTGCAAGACTAAACATTATACTAAATATACATGTTGGTTAAAATAACTAGTCAACCAACCCTTTATCGTTTGGGTTGGTTTTTTGTTGGAATAGAAAAGACCCTGAGATAAATTCAGGGTCGATGTGAGGTTTAATTATTTAGGTGAAACTAAGATTTTCACTTGAGATTTGTCTTTGGTTAATTCGGTAAAGCCTTCTTCGACAATATCAGCTAATTTAATTTCTTTAGTCACTAATTTGTCAGCTGGGAAGTAGCCATTCTCCATTAATTCAAGCACTTTCGGGAAGACGTGACGGTAACCAATAATTCCTTTCATAGTCTTTTCACCAATAGCGAATTCATTAGGATGTAAGCTGGCTTCTTGTTCCCAGATTGAAACGATCATTGCTTCACCGGCTTTACGTACTGCTTCGATGGATTGTTTCAAGACAACAGGGACACCTGTGACTTCGTAAGAAACATCGACACCACCGCCATTGATGCGATGTAATGCTTCAACAATACTTTCGTCGCCTTCTGGACGAACAACAATTGCGCCTAATTCTTCAGCTTTTGCTTGACGCTCTTCAGATAATTCAATCGCATAAATCTTAGAAGCACCTGCTGCTTTAAGCGCTTCGATGACTAATAAACCGATTGGACCGCAACCAAAGACCGCTGCAGTATCGCCTGCTTGAAGGGCTGATTGACGAACTGCATAAAGAGCAACCGCTGCAGGTTCGGTCAATGCTGCTTGTCGATAAGATAGTCCTTCAGGGATAATATGTGCTAATTCCGCATCACAGACACAGTATTCTGCGAAACCGCCGTTAGCTGCAAGACCGACGAAGTTTAAGTTCGGGTCTAAGTTATAATCGCCAATTAAGCCATGTTCTGCAATAATTGGTTCGATTACAACGCGGTCACCAGGTTTAACATTTTCCACACCTTCTCCAACTTCAACAACTTCCCCACAGAACTCATGTCCTAAAGTGATTGGTGCTTGATCTCCTGAAAGTGGATGCGGTTGACCTTGAGGAATGAAGATAGGTCCTGCTAAGTATTCATGTAAGTCCGTTCCACAGATCCCTGTATAAGCTACGGCGACTTTCATTTGTCCAGGGCCTACCTCAGGGATATCTACTTCCTCAACACGAACATCTTTGGCATTATGCCATCTTGCTGCTTGCATTTTCGTCATAATATCACTCCTTGTATTTATTGATTATATGAAAAGAACTTCACAAGGATTTGTCAATTAAAAGCACCTGGGAGGGGGAAGATTTTCAGAACATCGATGTATATTAAAAAAGTTGGCGAAAATAGCATAAATTTCGCCAACTATATCTTATACAATTAAATCTACTGATATTTTTTTGATTAATTCGCTAACTACTTCTTTGTTAACAACTCCGACACCTTTTTCCATAGCATTTGACATTCCTGAAGCCATGGCTAATTTTATCATAGATTCAAAATCATAATCATTATCAATAGCGTATGCTACACCAGCAACCGTTGAGTCTCCCGATCCAGTAGGGTTTACAACTTTCACTTTAGGGATTTCAACATTATATATATTATCTTTATACTTAACGACAGCTCCATGCTCACCACAAGAAATTAGTAAAAGATTAATATTAGTATCAAAATTTTTTAGAAAATGAATCAATTCATCTTTATCTGCAAATTCTTTATTAACAAGTTCAGAGAACTCCACGATGTTTGGTTTAATAAAATAAGGATGGATATCTTTAGAATTTACAATATTTTTTAGTTGTTGTCCGGAAACATCCATTAGTAGAAATATATCTGGATGTTCATTTTTTATCTTTTTAAGCAAATTAAGATATAAGGAGTCATTTCTTGAATTAACAGAACCATTAATCGTGACAACTTTGTAGCTGTTATTATTTAAAATTAAATCAATTTGATCGAATATTTCTTTTTCTTCTTTGGTGGACAATTCAGGTCCAGCCTCTACTATTTCAGTTTGCTTGGCTCCATCATGCATAACTGTTATTGCATTTCTTGATTCGCCGTTTATCTCGTGGTTAATATAAGTAAATTTTTCGCTATCCAGCATTGTTTTAATATGTTCGCCGTTTAATCCGGCTAATGTAGTAAAACAGATAACATCTCCACCCAGATATGAAATTGCTCGTGCAGCATTAATGCCTTTGCCCCCTGGCATTTTATGAGGGTTTTCAAATCGGTTATGCTCTCCTAATACAAAAGTATCTCTTCTATATACATAATCCATGGATGGATTCAAAGTAATTGTTAATATCATTTCTATTGCCTCCTTAATTTATAATATTTGTTAATTTTCTATATTTATTATATATATTTTGATCTATTTTATTATCCGTTATCACTCCATCAAAGTCATCTAACCTTGAAAAAGTATACACATCTGAGACATCAAATTTTGAATGATCAGCTAATAAATAATTCTTCTGTGCCGATTGAAGTACTAAGTTTTGAATTCTTGCTAAGCTAGGTTTAGAAGTTGTAACATCAGAATTTAAAATACCATTAGTAGCTAAAAATGAAATATCAATATTAAAGTCATAAACGATTCTCTCACAATGCTCACCGATAAATTCACTTGTAGGGGAGAAATATTCCCCACCTGTTAAATAAATATTATTAAATCCCATTAAATCAAGTTGATTAAACGCTTGGAGGTTGTTTGTTAAAATATAAATATTTTTCTTTTTTAACTGTTGTGCAGCAACAGCTATTGTGGTCCCAGCTCCTAAAAACACAACATCTTCTGAATTAATTAAATCATTCATGATACACCCAATGTAATTCTTTTCTTCAATATTTCGATTAATTTTTTGTTGGTGCGTTAAAATGTTTGATTTATATTGGGCACCACCATGAACTTTAATTATTAGGTTTTTCTCGTGCAACTCGGTTATATCTCTTCTAATTGTCATAGTAGAGACATTAAAGTATTCTGCTAGCTCCTCAACTTTTAAAAAATTATGACTTTCTAGAAGATGGAGAATTTTTTTCTGTCGATTTCTTTTCATTAAAGCCTCCTATATAACAATTTATGACTGAATCGAACAATATAAAAACATTATATCACACAATTCGAACAATGGAAACGTTGACACGATGAAAATGAAGCGTTATAATGACTGTAATGTTTGTTTTATGTTCTTTTTGAAAGAGAGGTGAAAATTTATAGATGTTAAAAGAGTTATTGATTACCGGTAATAAACAGTTTACATTTAATGTTTCATCTTTTGATGAACTAGTGGATCAGATAGCTAAAGAATTGTCTGATGAATATGTTAAAGGAAGTTATGCCAAAGCAGTTAGAGCTCGTGAACAAGAATTTCCTACAGGATTAAAAACTCAAAATCTAAACATAGGAATTCCACATACTGATCCAGAACACATTGTGAAGCCTTTTGTATATTTTGCAAAGAACGAAAGCAAAATTGCTATTAGACAAATGGGAGATAACGAGCCGATGGAAAGCGAGTACTTTTTCTTTCTTGGAATTAATGATTCAAAATCCCAGGTAGGGCTACTATCTGAGTTGATGGAATTATTCATGAATGAAGATTTTGTTGAAAAATTAACAAAAGCAAAAGACATTGAAGAAATTATAAATGCGCTCTAAATATAATATTAAAATGAAAAGGTAGGTATAGAAGTATGGCACGAAAACTTATTGTTGCATGTGGTAGTGGTGTAGCAACAAGCACTACGATAGCAGAAAAAATAAAGAATCGTTTTGAGAATGACGGGATTCATTTTCCAGTAGAAGCTGTAGATTATAAGTCAATTTTAAGTGAATTAAGAAATGCAAGTATATATGTATACATTGCAAAACCAGATCAAGCTGTACTAGATGAAGCGGAAAGATTAAATGTTGATGTTTATCCAGGTATTCCATTTTTAACAGGAATGGGAGACCAGGAAGTTTATGAAAAAATCGTAGAATCTACGAAAAAATAGGAGGAGTAAATATGGGTTGGTTTGAAACAGCTATCCAATGGATTCTGAATTTAGGGGCGGCAGTGTTTGTTCCTATTGTAATTTTCATTTTAGGATTATTAGCAAAAATGCCAGTTAAAAGAGCATTTCAGTCAGCACTAACATTGGGTATCGCTTTTACAGGAATGAACATGGTAATTGGTTTTATGTCTTCAGCTGTTACGCCAGCAACTGCTGCTTTAGCAGAAAGTACTGGTATTTCTCTTCCAGCTATCGATATGGGGTGGACCGCAGCTGCATCAATTACTTGGTCATGGGTTTATGCATTTGCTTTTTTTGCAGTTCAAATTATTGTTAATATAATTATGCTCTCTTTTAATTTGACAAAAACTTTAAACGTAGATATGTGGAACGTTTGGGGTAAAGCATTAACGGCCTACATCGTATACTTCGTAAGTGGTCAACTATGGGCAGGGTTCTTAGCAGCTGTTGTTCAAATTGCACTAGAGTTAAAATTAGGAGATATGTTCCAAAGACATGTTGAAGATTTAACAGGTATTCCTTTGGTAACCGTTACTCATCCGATGAACTTATCAGCAGCATTCATGATGCCGATTAACAAATTAATGGATAAGATTCCATTCCTTAACGTAAAAGCAGATACTGATTCATTGCGTCAAAAAATAGGTATCTTCTCTGAAAACTCTGTGATGGGCTTTATTATTGGTTTTGTGTTAGCATTAGCTGGATCATATAGTATTTCAGATGCTTTAAACTTAGGTATTCAAGTTGGAACGGCTATGACTTTATTCCCTATGGTAAGTAAATTATTTATGCAATCACTTTCACCATTGTCAGATGCAATGTCAGATTTCATGAAGAAACGTTTTAACGACAGAGAAATTTACATTGGGATGGATTGGCCTGTATTAGGTGGTCGTTCAGAAGTTTGGGTTACTTTAATCTTAATGGTACCAATCTTTATTGGATATTCATTGATTTTACCTGGAAGTATGGTTCTACCAATTGCTAGTGTTCTAAACTATTCAATTGCAGTAGGTGGATTACTTCTTACTGGAGGTAACTTATATAGAATGTTAATTTTAGGTGTGATTACCATGCCAATTTATATTTATGGCTCTTCTTACCTGGCACCAATTTTAACAGGTTTAGCAAAAACTACTGGTGCCGTAGATGTTCCTGAAGGAAATATGATAAGTTGGGCAAGTATTGAGTTACCAGAACTTAGAATATTTTTAGCAGAAGCCTTTACGGGTAAAGTATGGGCATTGATCGGACTAGTAGCATTCTTGCTATGCTTCTATTGGTTAAATAAAGATATGAATAAAGTTCAGTTACCATCAGAAAGATATGCAAAAATAAATGAATAAAAAATTTCAATGGATGCTAATATTGTTTTTAACTTGTATTTTGTTTTTATATGGATTAGCTACTCAAAATATTATTGTTAATTTTGTAGCTATCCTACTCGCTTTCTTAATTTCGAAAAAAGGATATAATGTTTTATTTGCGGAATATGACGAGAAAATGAGAGAGAAAAAAGAGTTTTACGACAAATTGAATCAGAATTGGAAAAAATAACAAGGGGGATTTTTATAATGGCAAAAGGCATAATAATGTTTGAACCAGAACGTAAAGCAATGGCGCACGCAGTAGAGGTTACTTATAAAAGAAAAAATACAAATACAGCAGGTGGAAACTTTTCTTTCTTAACTGAAGACAGAGATGGGAAAAAATATGTAATTATGACACCATCGATGATGTCGGAAGCATATCATGGAGAAATCTCACCTTCACAAGTATTAGTGGTTGATTTTGAAACTCAAAAAGTTGTAGCTGGCGAAGGGTCACTTACACGAGAATTTAATATGCATATGGCTTGTTATACAACGAATCCAGATATTAAATGTGTTTTCCATGCTCACGCCCCAGGAGCAATGTTTTGGGCTACAAGTGGATTGCCAATGCCGAATTTGACGGAGTCTACTCAGAAAGTTCGAGACATTAAAGTTTTAGATTTTGCGCCAAACACAACGGTTGAACTTGCTGAAATTGTCAAAGAAGAATTAGAAAAAGACCCTGAATTACCCAAAGAATGGCTTCTAGATAGTCACGGAGTGTTAATCTTAACTGAAGGTGAAGATGGGATAGAAGCATTTAATAAAGCTCTACAAATTATTGATATTGTAGAATGGAATGCGGAAATTGCATATAAACAAACAATCTTCCAAAAATTAGGAATTTTAGACGGATATTATTCTAAGGGACAAAAAGTTGGTACGGTAGAAGACTTAATGGGTCTTAAACCTATTTGGAATAATATTAAACCTGACGAAGGGCTAGAATAGAATTAAAGGAATGACAAATGCGATTGTTAAAATCGATTTAGAATGACTTAGAATGTAAGATGAAAGGTTATGGGTTCTAATGCTCATAACCTTTTTGATTTTTATTTATGCTACCTTATGAATTTCAAATAAGTTGAACTTCTTGATGTATAATGCTTTAAAATAATCAAACATTTTTAATGAATCATGACGTCGATAGAAACTTTAGTGGGAGTATGTTAAGATTTTGTTTAGTGATAAATATAGGATAGGATGAGTTAAATGAATGGAATAAAGGCAATTGGATTTGACATGGATGACACTCTATATGATAGAGATTTAATATACCAATCGGCATACGATTTGGTAACAAGATATGTTGTTAAGTCTAATGTGGAATTTGAAAAATTTAATTTAGTATATCAAGAATGTTCTCTTGTCGAATATCAAAAGTTTATGTCTGGGGAAAAAACATTTGATGAGTATCAATTGGATCGGTTTGTTGATGCTTTTAAAGAACTAAATATTGATATAGATATAGACCAAGCGAAGATATTCCAAGCTATTTATGATTATCAAAAAAAACATGTTCAATTACGTCAGTTTATGGAAAAAATCCTCTTAGACCTTGTTGAAAGAGATGATATAAAAATATTTCTTCTTACCAATGGTCCTGGTGATAATCAAAGAAAGAAAATTAAAAATTTAAAATTGGATAAATTTTTTAATGATGACGAAATTTTTATTTCGGGTGATTTATCAGTATCAAAACCAGATAGAAAAATATTTGATTATGTGAGCGAGAAATTAAATCTCGACCCATCATCCATTGTATACATTGGAGACAATCTGGAAAACGATGTAATAGGGGCAATAGAAGCAGGTTGGCGAGCTATATATTATGATTATGAAGCTCGGAACGATAATGAAAATAAGGATATACCAACATTTTCGGAAGATAAAGATTTATATGAATATATAATGAAACAATTGGAAAAATAAACACTTATTTTAGTATACTAAATATAAAGGAAAATGTTTTTGGAACCATGTAAAAATCATGAAATATTATTAGAATCATTGTTAAATAGGGTCGATGAAAAAATTTTTCATCAACCTATATATTATTGAACTGATCATTTTTAAGAGTCTCAGCTCAAAGTCTTTGTCTTTGAGCTTTCTTATATTATCATGATACAATAATCTTAGTGATACAAGTGTGTGTAAGAGGAGTGATCATTAATGAACCGTTCTAAAGAGCTACAAGAAGCGCTTGAGGCGAGCTATGCTACGTTGAAGCAAGTGGATATCGCATTGGCTGCGCTGAAGCGAGCTTCGAGATGGGGTTGGATTGACTTATGGAAAGGTAAGCGTCTTTCTAGTTATTTGAAACGCCGGAAAATTCGGCAGGCGAATCGAGCGATCGAGGCCATGGAAAGATCAGTAACACGGTTACAGTCTGAATTAGCGGATGTAGCATTAGTGATACCAAGTGCCGTAAGTGATCGTCTCCGTGATCATTTCTGGGATATATGGGTTGATAACACCTTTATAGACTTGAGCGTGCAGTCGAAGATTAAGCGAGGGCAACAAGAACTGAAGGCCTTTCGTAAAGAAATCTTGGCGCTAATTGAACAATTGGAAAGCGAACTAAAGCAACGTTAAACGCAAATAAAAACTGTGAGTCACTCGGTCGAGTGCTCACATTTTTTTGGTAGCTATAATCATACTCTTTTTATTTAGATTAAGGTATAATTAATATTAACAAAAATAAGTAAGGAGGAAAAATTATGAAGTTAAAAACTATTTTAAAAGGGACAAAAGGTGTAGGTTTATTTGCTGGAGGCGCAATATTCGCTAGTCTGGCCCGTCAAGTATTAGGAAGTCAAGGTGCCCGTGAAATATACGTAAATGCATTGGCTAAAGGAATGCATGCGGTTGATGGTGTAAATACGGTTGTATCTAATGTTAAACAAGAAGCTGAAGATTTATATGAAGAGGCTAAAGACGTATATGCGCACGAGAAGCAACTTGAGGCGATTGAGCAAATAGATGAAGATGATGAGTGGAGTGAATAAAGGAATTAAGTGGCTTATCCTAAGGGAGAATACTGGCCGCATCCGTCTTGAAGTTTCTTTTAAATGTACTCCCGCTGTTCAAAGTTATTTACTTGAATTGGCACAACAACATTCTGCGATTCAACGCGTGAAATTCTATTTAAATGAGCATCGTCTATCTGTATATTACGAACCAGGGGAACGCGATGAAGTCCTGGCTTGGTTAGATTGCATCAATGTGGACGAGCTGTACCATATCTATCAAGATAAGCAAGAATTTACAGCTTTGAATCCCGGAAAGATCGTGACGAGTCAGCTATGTAAGCGCTGGGTCTATCTACTCTGTGTACCTAAATCGCTAAGAATTTATTGGACACTCGGTAAAAGTACTCTATATTTACTGGAAGCATGGCGTTATTTGAGACGGGGTCAATTAACAATAGAAGTGCTAGACTGTGCAGCGGTATTTGCCTCTATTGGATTAGGTGAAGTAGCATCAGCGGGTCGAATTATGTTTATTTTAGAATTAGGTGAACGACTGGACGAGTGGACCATATCGAAGTCAATTCACGACTTAACTTCCAGTTTAGATCAAGAGCACCTTCTAATTTGGGTAGAGAATGAGCAAGGTCGACGTTACCAAGTTATGACCCAGCATATTCAAGTTGGTGATCATATTGTAATTCAAGAAGGTGAGCAAATTCACTTTGATGGACGAATTATTCGCGGGGGTGGATCAACTCAAGAAAGTAATTTAACTGGAGAACCGTTCCCGGTGCCGAGACAAGTTGGCGATGAAGTTTATTCTAATACGACGCTAGAATCTGGCGAGATTGTTGTAGAAGTCACAGATGCAGTCTTTAATAGTCGTCTTGAGGAGCTGGTAAAAGCAATCCATCAATCGTTGGGAGCGCAATCCGCCAATCAAGCAAGACTCTATCATCGTGCAGACAGCCTCGTAAAATATAATTTTCTAGGATTAGCGATCACCTACTTCCTTACCCGGAATTGGGGCAAGGCGTTATCATTCTTGCTGGTCGACTTCTCATGTGCCATCAAACTGTCAACGTCTGTGACATACTTGACGGCACTTCGTGAAGCTATGGAAGCGGGAGTGATTATTAAGGGATCAAATAATCTTGATTTATATGGAAAGATTGATACCTTTGTCTTTGATAAGACGGGGACGCTCACAGAGTCTAAATTATCTATAGCGAAAGTTGCACCATTTGCAGGGCATAGTTATCAAGAAGTTCTTTCGATTGGGGCCTGTCTGGAAGAACATCTCTATCATCCGATTGCACAAGCGGTGGTTGATAAAGCACGTGATGAAGGTATTACTCACGAAGAGATGCATGGACCCCTGGTACATATAGCATCACGAGGAATCAAATCTTCCATTGATGGCGATGAAGTTTTAATTGGAAGTGAAGCGTTTATCCATTCCGAAGGGGTCTGTTTAACTCAAGAGCAGATAGAATTTGCAGATGATTATCGAGATTTGTATAATTTACTGTATTTAGCTCGAGCAAAAGAGTTAATTGCGATCTTTTGCATCGATACGCCACTACGAGAGAATGCAATAGAAGTCTTATCACGACTAAAATCTGAAGGTAAGCGGATTGTCTTATTAACCGGAGATACTCCTGAAAGAGCGAAGTTGTTACAAGAGACCGTAGATTTTGATGAGGTCAAGACACAGGTCACGCCACAAGATAAAGTAGCGTATATCGAGGCAGCGCAGCAGGCAGGGCATAATGTGTTAATGATTGGGGACGGTCTGAATGATTCCATTGCCATTACGCAGGCGGATATCGGAGTAGTGATGGGAGAGGCATCTGATATTGCTCGTCAAGTTAGCGATATAATCTTTATCAATGATGATTTATCTTCCCTTTACACTTTGAAGGACTTGAATCAACGCCTCGACCATCAACTATCTCGCAACTTACATCGAGCGATTGGGATTAATACATCCTTAATTGGGCTTGGTTTGATGGGGTGGATGTCAGGGTCGATGTTAGCAACCTTACATAATCTATCTACTGTTTTGATTGTAGCGGATAGTTTTAAGTTAGAAGCTGAGTAATGAGTTTTGTTGTATAAGTGGAATTAGCAGAAGTATTCTGTTAAGGATACCCAGGGCAAGTGTATTTAACTAAGAATAAAAAACTGTGAGTCACTCGAACGAGTGCTCACAGTTTTAAATTATAAAAATAAAGCGAAACTTAGTAGTCAATTCCTTGCACTAATACTTTCTCAACGAAAAATACGGGTACAGTCTTAGTTCCACCTATGACTGTTTCGTAAGTATAGATTCCATGGAGGGTACCGTATAAATCAAGATTATCGCCTTTCATTAACCGTTTATCAGGCAAATCCATAAAAACAACATAATAGGCTTGATCAATCTTTCCATTACGCATTACTAAGCCAAAGGAAAAAGGAAAGTCTTTTTCTTCTTCGTATTGTTGTACTTCAGCGTAAAAAGTATGTCTCGTATCTTTCATACCTTCACGTTCTCTCATTATATCTTCATATTTAATAATTTCATAGTCTTCATCTTTAGGTTTATTTTTCTCATTTGATATTCTCTTTTTGACCGTCATCATATCTGTGATTATATCAACAAAGTCTTCGGTGCCATAATGCTGAGCATTTACCTCACTAATAGGTAAAGCGAGGAAAGATACAAGAAACACAGTGACTATTAATTTTTTCATACGATATGTCCTTTCTATATAAGAATAAATTATGCAAACGGATACAATGTTTATATCATAGTATAGCATAGTTTTATTTTAAATAAAGGCGTAATAATAAAATAATAGCTCTCTCTGAGGTTTCACCCTTGAAATTATGATGTAAAAAGATTAGAAATACGATTATGAAGGAAAATGAGTAAATGAGTTTAATATTTTTTCAATACACTTTTTAATTTCTTGATAATTTTTGGCTTGGTATGGATAATCACCTTCCGGGTTATGGGTATACCAGATTGCGTCCCAGCCGGCTTGGGTGCTACCATCAACGTCATTCGGCCAACTGTCTCCAATATAGAGGATTTCGTCGAGTTTTAGTTGAGTTGTTGTTCAATCTTCTGGAAGATGATTGGATCTGGCTTGGAACTTTCGAGTTCATCCGAGATAAAGAGATGTTCAGGGTGTTATGTAAAATATAAAATCTTATGTACAATGGACAATTATTGTCCCTCTCCGACATCATATCATGATTTCGCTTAAATGGAAGAGGTCTTTCGCGGATTACGAAATAAATCCCCGAAGCGTTCCTAAATTGAGGAATCTCTTCGGGGATGATGGTTAGGATTGATGGTAGTGATGGCTAGAGATCTGTAAGAGGGCGCCGAGAAAGGTCGCCAGTAAGTTAATCGTCTGGACGGCTTGATCGCGATAAGTAATCTGGTAGAGGTCGCCCAAGCCTCCGACTAAAACTGCTAAGGCCGGCAGCAAGATTAAGGCAATCCACTTCAGTGTGTCATAGTGTCGATTATCCAGCAACATAATAACAACCTCCTTGTTCGAGTCGATTGATGCGCTCTGCGTGTTGTTCGACTTGTGTCGTTAATTGGTCGATGCGTAATATCAGCTGATGAATGGCGGTAATCAATTGAATGGCTTTCGTAATAAAGGTAAAGGCTACCATCACTGTACTAAGGATGGTGCCGAGTTCAATCCAAGTCATAGTAAAACCTCCTGATAGAAAAGACTGTAGACTACTTCTCTCGGGTAGGCTACAGTCTTGGGTTGTGATGTGATTCTCGCTATCATGACGGACGTATGTCCGTTGGGATTAAGGGTAAGGGATTAATTCGGCTGATAAATCGTATCGACTTGACGGGTGACGTAACGTGCGCCAGCTGGTTCGTGGTAATTCAAGCCATTCTTACCACGGAAGACTTTTTGTTGACTGATCGTCTCGAGAGACGTCTTCGCGGTATCAGCATTGATACCTTGGGTAGGGTTTTTAATGCTGATCTTGGTAGCTTTACCTAATTCATCTTTGAATTGTAATTCGAGTACGTGTGAAGTAGTTTTCATCGCGCTTCCTCCTTATATCTTATCGGTATTCGTAAGTAACAACGGCAGAGACGTTCTCGACGGAATCTTCCGTTAACTGATCGAGTGTGTCACGAATGGCTTGGACCGCATCTCCTGGAGCATCTTCTGTCAAGTTGTTCAAACTAATGCGACTTTTCTTATCGGTAAGGGGGTTCAGTGTCCCTAAGACTAGACGGCTATTTGTGAATTCTCGTTTCATTCGAATTCCTCCTTTGAGTTAGTATCAGCTCGAGCTGACATCTATAGAAAGGGTGGGAGTGAATAAAATGGAACTATTTTTTCAATAAATATTTTAAGGGGTGGAGTTTGCGTCGAAGTTGGACGCGACGCTTATAGAGATTTTCGCGTGTGATTCCGAGTATTTCAGCGATTTCGGTATAGGTCCCGACTTCGGTCGTCAGTAATAGGAAGAGTTGATATTCTTCTTCTGAGAGATGATGGCGCGCTTGTTCGATAAAGCGTGTAATGTACATTGATGCGATCGATGGGGGTGCTTGATGAATGTTCTCTGGTTCGCTGAGATTTTCAAGAAATGCTTGTAAGTCTTCAGGGGTCTCTTGACGAGCGAGGACCCGTTGATCGCGTCGAATCAAATCAATTAAGTGCCAGTACAGTCCTCGCTGAGCATAGGCGGTGAATCGGTACCGATCATCGTCATTAGTAAGGGGCTGTCCGTCAAAGTTTTGAGCAATTTGCAAGAGTTTGATACGCAGCTCTTGCCAGTAGTCGTCATAATGGATATGCGCAGAATGAATATTACACCGGGCGAGCGTCTTATACACTAAAGGAGCAAATAAACGTAATAGGTGCTCGTGGTAGTAGTATTGATGATCCATAGATAACCTCCTGTGATGGTTGTATCGATTAATGTGGTGCGTTGGGATTGATATGAGAGAAGTATTAATAATAGAGAAGAGCCTGGGAAGGGTTCGCAGGCTCGGTTGAGGTCATGCGCGAGGAATGCGCACGGACGGGCATTCTTGTGGATGAAGATTTAGCGAGAACGTCACATCGCAAGATTGGTGTGAGTAGAATGCCGTCTAAATTAAAGGGAAGTACAGCTTGATGATGGTGAAAGCATCATAATTCAAAGCAAAGTAAATTACATGCATTGTGCACGTTGCTTTGTATCAAGGAGATTAGTTAGCAAAGAATATTTCCTGTATTTCACTATGGGTGAGCGCGAGCTCGCGGATAATGCAATTCATAAAATCATAGCTTGGATTGCGCTCACCGTTAAAACATCGATAAACTGTTGTTGGGGAATAATGAATAAGTTCGGCAAGTTGATATTTCGTTAAGTCACACTCTGCAAGTAGTTCTTCTAACCTAACCCAGTCAATATTCAAGGTAGTACCTCCTCTCATCTAACTTATCTAACTCGTTGAAACTGGTTTCTTAAGACCTATTGTAAGGGTGCGTAAATTGATATGTCAATATAAAAACAACAAAATATTTATTTTTAATAAAATTAAATTTAACTTTAGCGATACCATAGGCTTTGATGAGATATATTTTCTGATTATATGCTCAATATGATGAATGATTCGGGGTGAAGGTGAGATATTCAATTTGATGAGTCAAGCGTGTCGCTAGGCATCTAATTTGCAAAAGGGATGGAAGATGATATAATGGTCAAGAAAGGTCAGTGAATGGCTCATCGAAATAATTGGATAGGAGGGATACAATGGTACGGCGCAGTATGTCGGATGTTATTGAGGCTTATTTGAAAGAAATTCTAGCGAGTCGCTCGACAGTTGAGATTAAGCGGTCAGATATTGCGGAGCGCTTTGATTGTGTACCTTCGCAAATCAATTATGTGATTAACACTCGCTTTACCCAGGAACACGGTTATATGGTAGAAAGTAAGCGTGGGGGTGGCGGTTATATCCGTATATTAAAGGTCGAGGTGATCGACGATGCGCATGCGCTTGAGGAGATGGCTGCCTTGATTGGCTCAGCTATTACCTATCGCAATGCCACTACGATTATTAATACTTTGCTGGAAGATGAGATTATTGATCAGCGTGAAGCCATCTTAATGTTCTCGATGATTGATCCGGAATTTTTATCGGGGTTATCAACGCAAGAGGATGAGTTGCGCGCAATGCTTTTGAAGCAGATGTTGATGCAATTGCGTTATATTTATTAAACCGATGCCCTGTTGAAAAGCAGAGGTTGCAATAACATAAAATCTTAACGAGGTGAGAACATGTTTGAAGAATTATTTACAGAGAGTGCAAGGCAAGCCATGATTTATGCGGCGGAACAAGCTTATTACTTGCGCCACCAAGCGGTAGGAACCGAGCATATTTTGCTTGGTTTAGCGCGCGAAGAACAAGGGATTGCTGGGAATGTGTTGCGTGAAGCAGGCGCAACGTATGATGTCCTATTGAAAGAATTAGAGATGATTCATGGTCGGACAGCCATGCCAAGAACTGCCGGTGAGATTGTAATTCCATACAGCCCACGTTCGAAGAAAATTATTATGAATGCATCAAATGATGCGAAGCGTTTAGGTGTATCTCGTGTGGGTACAGAGCATTTGTTACTTGGTATGTTGAAAGAAGAAGTTCTAGCAACTGCGATGTTACACAATATAGGGGTTGATTTACAAGATTTACGCAAAGCAATCTACAAAGTGATTGGCCTTGAAGGTCATGGTGAGCATGGGCAAGAGGGGCGTCGCCAACGTCGTCGTGCGCAAGGGGGCAATGGTTCAAATCAGCGGAATGAAGGGGCAACAAGTGATTCAACGACGCCGACGCTAGATAGTCTAGCGCGTGATTTAACTGAATTAGCCCGGTCTGGTAAATTGGACCCGGTCGTAGGACGTAAGAATGAAGTCCGCCGAATGATCCAAATTATTAGTCGTCGTACGAAAAATAACCCCGTATTGGTTGGGGAGCCCGGTGTTGGTAAAACAGCAGTCGTTGAAGGGTTTGCGCAACGTTTAGTGGATGGTACCGTGCCGGATAATATTAAGGACAAGCGCCTGATGATGCTCGATACTGGTTCGCTAGTAGCTGGAACGAAGTATCGTGGTGAATTTGAAGAGCGCATGAAGAAGATTATCGAAGAGATGACCCAAGATGGTCAAGTGATTCTCTTTATCGATGAGATTCATACGCTAATTGGTGCAGGATCGGCTGAAGGTGCGATTGATGCGGCCAATATCTTGAAACCTGCTTTAGCGCGTGGTGAGATCCAAGTAATTGGCGCGACAACGCTAGATGAATATCAAAAACATATTGAAAAAGATGCCGCACTAGAGCGTCGTTTCTCTCGAGTTCAGATTGATGAGCCGAATGAGGAAGAGTCGATTTTAATTATTAATGGTCTGAAAGAGAAATACGAGCAACATCATCAAGTCGAGATTACTGAAGAAGCGGTCAATGCAGCGGTGAAGATGAGTATGCGTTACATGACTGACCGTCGTCTGCCGGATAAAGCCATTGACTTAATGGACGAGGCATCAGCGAAGGTTCGGATTGATGCGACACAAGAAGCGACAGAGTTGACACGTTTGCGTAGCGACTTGAATGACTTGAATACACGGAAAGAAGCGGCGATTTTAGAGCGTAATTTCGAGAAGGCTCAACAAATTCGTGAACAAGAAAAGAAATTGGAGAAAGATATGGACGGGCTAATCCAAGAAGCGGCTCAAGATCAAGCTTCGCCTGAAGTGTTGAAAGTCACTAAGGAAGATATTGCTGAGGTGATCTCCTTAGCAACGGGTATCCCAGTTCAGCAGATGGACTTGGCAGAGTCTCAGCGCCTAATTAATCTTGAAGCTGAGTTGCACGAGCGCGTAATTGGTCAAGATGAGGCTGTCAGTGCGGTCTCTCGTGCGATTCGCCGAGCTTATTCTGGCTTGAAAAACCCAAATCGTCCGATCGGATCATTCTTATTCTTGGGTCCAACAGGGGTAGGTAAGACAGAGTTAGCGAAAGCGTTGGCTGCGACCATTTTCGGTAGTGAGGATAATATGATTCGCGTGGACATGTCAGAATATATGGAGAAACATAGCGTATCGAGACTAGTTGGTTCACCTCCAGGTTACGTGGGCTATGATGAAGCAGGTCAATTGACGGAGAAAGTTCGTAACAAACCTTACTCGGTCATTCTATTAGATGAAGTTGAAAAGGCGCACCCGGATGTCTTCAATATCTTGCTACAAGCTTTTGACGATGGGCATATGACCGACGGTAAAGGTCGTCGAGTGGACTTCCGTAATACCATCTTTATTATGACGTCGAACTTGGGCGCAACCGCCTTGCGCGATGACAAATCTGTAGGATTTGGCGCGGTCGATTATTCGAACGACTACGATGCAATGGCGGCACGAATCCATGAGGAAGTGAAGAAGACGTTCCGTCCGGAATTTATCAACCGTATTGATGAAACGATTGTCTTCAAACCCCTATCTAAAGAAGAAATTCGTGAAATTGTTAAACTTCAGGCGCAAGAAATTATCAATCGTCTTGAAGACCTTGAAATTTCTGCCCGTGTAACTGACACAGCGGTGGATATCATTGCGGATGCTGGCTTCGATCCAGAATACGGTGCCCGCCCAATCCGTCGCGCGATCCAAAAACAAATCGAAGACGAATTGAGTGAAATGTTATTGAGTGGAGCAATCGAGCTAGGAGACCAAATTACGATTGGCGGCCGCTCCGGCGCTATTAACATCAATAACCGTTCGAAGTAAGCGACACTCGAATGTTAGTTGAGCCTCAGTGTGAAGCTGGGGCTTTTTTATGTGGGGAAAATTGGTTGGGGTCACGGAATTTGTGCCAAATGGTAGGTGGAGATAGTGTGAACAGTCAGTCGGGGGGGTGGTTGTTGCCGGTGGAACTCCATCTGAGTAGGGCTGAGCCGGAGTTATTGTTGTGGGAACTTCATCTGAGTAGGGCTGAGCTGGAGTTATTGTTGTCGGAACTCCATCTGAGGCGTGTTGAGTTGGAGTTAATGAGGGTGGAACTCCATCTGAGGTGTGTTGAGTTGGAGTTATTGAGGGTGGAACTCCATCTGAGGTGTGTTGAGTTGGAGTTAATGAGGGTGGAACTCCATCTGAGGTGTGTTGAGGTGAACAATTCGCCCAATTTTGTTCATCTCGAAGAGCTAAGCTGAACAATTCGCCCAATTTTGTTCAACTGAAAGAGCAGAGTTGAACAATCCGTCCAAGTTTGTTCAACTGAAAGAGCAGAGCTGAACAATTACCCTCATTAAAACTCCCGCAGAACCAATTAAAACAAAATAAGAGTAGAAACACCGAGGTTTCTACTCTGCATCGCTTAATGAAATGAGTGACCATTGGCTGTTTTCGTATAGAGCGCATGAACAACTGCCATCCTTTGGCAAGGTGGTCGATCCAGGGTTGATTACGGTCAGTCCATCGATTTGATCGATTGACTTGATATGGCTGTGACCAAATAGGACCGTATTGGCACCGAGTGATTTGGCACGGTCAAGTCGCTCCTCAAGAGTCTCTTCGTAACCATGGACAGCATAAATGACCACGTCACCCCAACGAAGCAATGCTTCCTTGTTCGACAAATCTTGTTTCGTAACCATGCTATCCACATCAGCGTCGCAATTCCCTTTAATAAAAGTAATGTCACGTCCTACTAAAAATTCAGCTAACTTAGCCGGTTCATAAGTAGCATAGACTGGATTGCGAGGACCATGATAAAGTACATCACCTAAGTGTGGGAGATAATCGCAATCACCCAAGGCTTCTAACGCTTTTTTCGTTTGGATATAGGAACCATGTGTATCGGATAGGACTCCAATTTTCATATTCACACCTCATTCTATTTTACGCTATACATTGAAGTAGCGTGCTACTTTAATTGTAACGCATTTGGTTATTAGAAGGAATATGCTACACTCAAGGAAAGAATAAAGTGATGGAGGGACGAGATGGGTCAGTTAATTCAGTGTGTGCCGAATTTTAGTGAGGGGCGCGACGCAAAAGTTATTGAAGGGTTACTCGATGTGGCACAATCGGTCGAAGGAGTTACATTGATCGATGCGTCATCCGACGCAAGCCACCATCGAACGGTGGTTACTTTGATTGGCAATCCGGCGGGCATCGAGGAAATTGCAGTACGATTGATGCGTTATGCGGTGGAGCAAATTGATTTAACCGCACATCAAGGTGAGCATCCGCGGATGGGTGCGATGGATGTCTGCCCGCTGATTCCACTGAAAGGAATTACAACGGAAGAATGCGTTGAAGTCGCTAAGCGTATTGGAGAGCGAGCATCCGAAGGGCTTGCACTCCCCATTTTCCTGTATGAAGCGGCGGCGTCAGTACCAGAACGCCGAAATTTAGCGCGAATCCGAAAAGGGGAATTCGAGGGAATGACGCAAAAGTTACAACAACCGGAGTGGCAGCCCGATTATGGACCGAGTGTGCCTCACCCTACAGCAGGAGTGACGGCTGTGGGTGTCCGTCAGCCACTGGTCGCTTTCAATGTGAATTTAAATACGGCGGATTTATCGATTGCCCAAGAAATAGCGCGCACTGTCCGTGGTTCGAGTGGGGGCTTTAAGCACTGTAAAGCGATCGGTGTGATGCTGGAGGACCAACAAATCGCACAAGTCTCAATGAATATGACAGATACGCAACAGCTACCCCTCTACCGAGTGTTCGAATGCATCAAACTCGAAGCAAAACGATATGGTGTTTCGGTATTAAGCAGTGAGATTATCGGGCTAACCCCTGGTCAGGCATTAGCAGATAGTGCAGCTTATTATTTACAGCTGAACACATTCGATTATCAGCAGCAAGTGATTGAAAATCATTTGATTTAGTCCTGTTCCAACCGATACTGATACCACTCTTCAGCGACACGCTCAAAGCCAATTGCTTCGAACATTCGCTGGCTTTGGTGATTGAAGCGATAAACGTTAGCATGGACTTCTTCAAAACCACAACGCTCAGCCAATTCAAGGATTGCTTGAACACTCCGTCGTCCAAGGTGTTGATTTTGGAATTCAGGAGCGACGACGATGCACAATTCACCGTTATCTAGCAGAGAAATATCTCCAGTGAGTTGCCCCAAATATTCAATATAATAACACCGGCCGTGGGTCGATAAATAGTGATACATCTTTTCAAGGACTTCGAGTGTATAGGGGGTGGTAGTATGATCCACTTGTAAGCATAATTGTGGATCTTGATACCATTCGAGGGTTACTTCAGGGCAGGGATAATAAGGAACGAGTCTTAAGGCTTGATCAATAAGAATGGCTTCCATCTGTCTACTCCTCGTATGTCGGAATTTTTAAATATTATAGCACAAATTCTTCAGGCGATTACCGGTCTATTTACACGATACTTAAGGCAACGTATAATAGAGGGACTAGTAAGAAGGAGTGGAAGTATGAACCAAGTTGAGCAATCATCATTTCGTTATTTAGATTTTTATTTATTGGGTATTCTAGTACTTGTGGCAGGGTTCTTTGCGCAAGATGGGGCTAGTATTCTACAAGGACTATGGCAAATTACGCTGTCTCCAAGTCAATTGATTAGTGATTATATGTTGATTGGTGGGGTGGGTGCTGCCTTTGTCAATAGCGCGTTAGTTTATTTAATGATGGTTGCGCTGGCCCATTATTTAAAATCCGAATTAACGGGGATCTTAATTGCCGGACTATTAACAGTTTTAGGGTTTGGCTTTTTTGGTAAGCATATTTTGAACTCCATCCCATTAATTATGGGCGTGTATCTTTATACGAAATACCAAGGCATTCCATTTTCTCAACAAGTTCATGTGGCGTGCTTTGTGACAGGGATTTCGCCGGCGGTCAGCTATATCGCTTTGGGACTAGAGTGGCCACTATGGATCTCAATTCCTGCTGCAATCCTAGTGGGAGTCTTAATTGGTATGATTGTGATTCCGTTAGCGGGGCACATGTTGAACTTCCACAAGGGCTATAACTTGTATAATATCGGCTTTACAATTGGTGTGATTGGCTTAGCCTTGCGAGGAGCCCTGCGCATGTTCGATTTACCAGTGGATAGTGTTAGCCATCTATATTTAGAAAATGATACTATAGCGACGACCTTTGTCGCGATAATGGGGCTGTTCTTAACCGTCTATGGTCTGATCGTGAATCGAGGCTGGCGGGGGTACCGGGAATTGCTTACTCGAACTGGGAAAACATCCTCCGATTATGTTCAAGATTATGGTAAAGGCATTGTCTTAATCAATATGGGGTTCTTGGCGTGGCTATGTCTTGCCTATGTCAAAATCAATGGTGGCATCATTAACGGTCCGCTAATCGGAGGAATTTTAACCGTCATCGCTTTTGGTGCTTTTGGTAAACACCCGAAAAATTGCTTGCCAATTTTCTTGGGTGTGATGATGATATCGATGTTGAATATGTATGGCACATCGAATACAACGTCATTATTGATTGGATTGTTTGGTACGACCATCGCCCCGATTAGTGGAGAATATGGCTTTATGGTAGGTATTTTAGCAGGGATGCTCCATAAGGCGATTGCATCGAATGTGGGGATTGTCCACGGCGGATTGAACCTTTATAATAACGGGTTTGCGGGAGGATTTGTGGCGAGTTTAATGGTGCCGTTACTTCAGACATTTCTCCCTAGAGGCGGGCAAAATGAGTAGTTTAAAAATAAAGTTAGCCGCCATGACCACCTGTACGGTGGTATGGCGCCAGGCTAACTTGACAAGAAATACAAACCATACTATGATGAAGTAACAATTAGATGAACAAACTAGGGTGAGGTTGCTGATAATATAAGTAGAGCATCAGCTTGAAAGGATTATTGGCCGAAGTGCACTAAACTGCATTGGGGATAGGTTGAAGAAGTCTATCACTCTGATGGGTTGTTGCCCAAACAACTGATCAAGGAGCTCCTAGCTTGTGGGCAAAAGACACGGAAATTATTTTTAATCAGACGTCGAGCTTTTGCTTAACGTTTTTTTGATTA
Source organism: Falseniella ignava (assembly GCF_002847645.1). Lineage (NCBI taxonomy): Bacteria > Bacillati > Bacillota > Bacilli > Lactobacillales > Aerococcaceae > Falseniella > Falseniella ignava. Next base: position 2,306 of record NZ_PKHE01000021.1, on the reverse strand, counting down.
TTGGTGTATTGAGTAGCATGCTTAATTGAGCCAATCGATCAAATGGCGTATCAATAATTGTAGCGGTAGCCCCGCATTATCGCAAAACTAAGAATGTTGAATGGATTGAGTCATCAAACTATTCAAGTTCATTTTTGCAACATGTACTAAGCAAGGGATGCGGAAACATCTCTTGCTTTTTTGCTGCTAAAACAATAAAATGTGTCAGTTCAAAAGCATGCACTGATAGGTTGAATGTGATAATATTAACAATAATGGGAGGGGTGGTAACAATGTATGTTCGTGCTTGATCGTTAAGTCTCGGTAATGCGTATGTGGTAGGTTACCACAAAGCATCAATGGTATCATACTCAATTAAAGTATAAAGGAGAGAAATATGAAAAATATGAAACGAATCATCACTATGATAAGTAGTATCATTTTGATTCTATCTGGAAGTTTACCAATATTCCATGCGCAAGAATATAAAGATACAATTAATGTTGCAATGACAGCTGAACCTCCTTCAATGGATCCACCAAGAACGGTAGCGAACGTTGCATTAAATATTGGGTTGCATATTTATGAGACACTCTACACGATGGATGAGGAATTTAATCCTCAACCGATGTTAGCTGAAGGATATGAAGTTAATGATGATATGACAGAATATACTTTTACACTTCGTCAAGGTGTCAAATTCCATAACGGAGAAGAAATGAAGGCTTCCGATGTGGCAGCTTCAATGAACTATTGGTTAAATACATCAGACAGAGCTAAGAATTTATTAAAAGGTGGAAATTTTGAAGTTGTCGACGATTATACGGTAAAAGCTTCATTTTCTGAACCGGCAAAAGATTTAGTGACAATCATGGCTTCAAGACCAACATTCCCTGCAATTCGCCCTAAAGCGGCAATTGATGCGGCAGGAGATAACGGCGTAACAGAATATATTGGGACAGGGCCATACCGTTTTGAAGATTGGAAACATGATCAATATGTTCATCTGGTAGCAAATGAAGACTATCAACCTCGTGAAGAAGAACCAAGCGGTTATGCTGGTCGTCGAGAACCTTTAACACAAAATATTTATTATCATATTGTTCCTGATTCGGGAACTCGTGTTGCTGGGATCTTATCAGGAACATATGATATTGCGGAAGATATTCCAAGTGATAACTATGAAATGATGGAATCTAATCCTGACTTACAGATTTTAACGAGTGGAGGAGGAACTCTAGTAGCAAGTTTAAATGTTACAGAGGGTCCGCTAGCAGACTTACAAGTGCGTCGAGCGATTGAAATGGGTATTGATAATGATGCAATAGGTCAAGCAGGTTATGGAAATTCTAGTCTTTTCGACGTGAATCCAAACTATATGAACCCAGATCATGTTATCTGGGGAGAGGTACCTGCTTTAGACTATTACAATAAAAAAGATGTTGAGGGAGCTAAAAAATTATTAGCAGAATCAAGCTATAACGGAGAAGAAATTGTTCTATTAACAACACCGGATTATCTTGAAATGTATAATGCGACAGTTGCCTTGCAGCAACAGCTGACCAATATTGGTATCAATGCAAAAATAGACGCATATGATTTCCCAACATTTATGGAACGTAAAGAAGATACCTCAAATTGGGATATTTTTATTACAAGTAATGGTTATCAGGTACTACCACAGCAAGTATTATCATTGACACCTTCGTGGTCAAATGCGACGGATGAGACATTTATCGAAAAAATCGAATTAGTAAAAGAAGCGGTCGATGAAGCAGAACAGAAAGCTGTTTATCATGATTTATTACAATTTATTTATAATGATTATATTTCATCCAATGTTTTTGCACAGTATAAGAGCTTTATTGTAGCAAATAAAAATATTGAAGGATTGACATATCTGCAAATGCCATTTTTATGGAATACTCAAGTTACTCAATAAATTTAAATTTTACGGATATCATCTGCTTGAATTAGCAGGTGATATCTATTATAAGCCAGCTATAAAAATGTCAACATAATTTAGAGTATATTTTATGTTGAGCTTCGACCTTTGAAAGTGGTGATACTAATAAATTTATGCATGACAAATAAGCCTAATTTTTTAAATTTTTAAATTAGACTTATTCTTGTTCTTTATTTGAGTGATGCCTTACTTCGTAAGGTTTATCATTAGTCCAAACTGCAAAGATTATATTAACAAGTTTTCGACAAACTGCGCCTATCGCAGTTCCATGATGCTTGCCTCTAGCTCTTAGAGATTGATAATACTCAGATAAAGCAGGATCTTTGTTTGAGGCGACAAATGCAGCTTGCCAAATGGCTCG
>NZ_PKHE01000020.1:0-24508 GCF_002847645.1 Falseniella ignava | reverse complement strand
TGGGTATGTTTTTAGTGGTTAAAAACATTGTACCGTAAAAGGGCTGTTACATGGCCTTTTAACTTTTACACAATTATATGGACTTTATCTGAAAATATAAACACCGCTATAATTGAAGGTATTTGTTAGAACAATTAAGACAAGGAAGGAGCATTTTCCTAGACTGCTAGGATAAGAACAAGCCAATGAAAAAGAAAAAATTATTTGGATTAGCCGCTTTAATACTCGTGTTAGCAGGGTGTGATGGCACCTTACCGTATACTTCTACTAATACTTCTTATAATAATACAGTCAAACAGTCTTCTGAGTCTGCAAGTGATTATTATTCTGAGAGTCAACATGTTAGTTATGATGCTTATGGGACGTTAGAAACAAAAAATTATGATAAAGATGCTGAAAGTGTGATGAAATTAATTACCGATAATGGCGGTATGATTCAATCACAGGATTCAAATCATGCGACTAACTATTATACCGACTTTGTTGGGACGGAGTTGTCCGTGGTCGCAAAGATTCCAAAAGATAATTTTGAAACAGTCGTGCAAGCTTTGAAAGAGAATTACCATGTTCAATCATTTAATATTTCAAGTCGTGATGTGACGGATGATATTGAAAATACTGGGGAAGCCCTTGAAGTTAAAAAATCCCGTTTAGATGAAATTAATAAGAAATTAGAAGACGATAATTTACGCTTTAGTGAACGTGAAGCGTTAGAAGCGGATAAAATTGTTTTAGAGGATGAAATTCGTGCATTAGAAGAACAACAAACTCAACAAACAGAATCAGTAGATTTTAGTACGCTGACGTTATCGTTACGCGAAGTGGATTACTTTACTTCTGAAGGGTTACCTTTCTGGTTACCATTTGCGAGAGTCTTCAAAAGCTTCTTCTTTATCTTAGCTTGGGGACTATTAATTGGTTTAGTAGTTGCATTATCGATTACCCCATTTATTTTTGTCGCTTCTTTAGCCTATCTCTTAATCCGCAAACATCAATATAAAATGTTCCATAAATTAAAAAATAAAATGGGTATTGATCAAGCGTTTAATTCAAAAGAAGGATCCGTTAAAGTAGACCGCAACAACAATATTTTATTAGATGGTGAACAATCAACCGTTGAGAAACCGAAAGAATAGTGAGAGAGTAGGCAATACAATGGCAAAATTTGCCCCAAATGGACAGACCGTAGCAGAAGTCATTGAAAACTTACCATCGGAACAGAAGATAACGTCACAGTTAAAGTAACTGTGAAGGATAAATCGGACAACGAGAAATATGAGCCTCAAGCCAAACCGATCGCCAAAGAATACGGTGGAACGACGACTGACAATGATATCAAGGGAGCAGTAACCGTACCTGATTACCCAGCAGATGCTGATAAGCAACCCGAAATCAAAGTAGATGTTCCAACCCAACTACCAGATGGAAATACCCCAGGTGAATACGAAGTCGATGTAACCGTAACTTATCCAGACGGATCGATTGATACGATTCCATGGAACAAACTTGTCTTCCATCGTGATGATGAAGGAGCAGCTGAAAACGATAAACCAGCTGAAGAAGCTGCTGATAAAGATTCTAAAGGAACTGAAGAAACTTCATCTACTGCGAAATCATCTTCAGGTCAACTACCTGAAACAGGGGAAGTGGATGCAACAGCAATCTTCGGTGCCGCAGCACCTTAAGTCTTAGCAGGTCTAGGATTAGTTGCGATACGTCGTGAAGACGAAGAAGCATAATTATTCATCATAGATGATAAGTAAGTTTAGATTCTTGTCTGTTAGAATCTAAGATACAAAGACCCAAGCAAACGCTAGGGTCTTTTGTTTTGCATCTCAATAGAACCGTTATTATTGCTCTAAAGTTCACTTTAATTTTATGAGGAATGGTATAATTAATTGGAAGAGGAGTGAGAATATGATCGAAGATAAATTACTTACTATTAGCTACAAATTCCGACAGAGTAAACTATGGGAGTATTGGCAACCAGGACAAGTTTTTGTATTGGATTTGCCAGGGGGAGACTCTGCGGTCGTTCGTCTAGATGTGTTGATGAGTGATGATTATCGAGTGTTGATTTTTAAAGATATGGAAGCTTACCAAGCGTATTTGTTAGGTGAAGTGGCGGATGATGAGGCTAAGTCATTTCAATATTTGGAGGTGGCTTTAGCGAATGATTATGTCGTTTTAACCTTCCAAAATAAAAGTGAATTGATGGCGGAAGAAGTGAGTCGTGTTCAAGAATATAAACGCGAGCATGAACTGGTGCTCGGTGGGGCGCACTCATTTCCGAGGTGGCGACATTATGCGCCGTACCGTGAGCCGTGGAGCTTAGATGAAACGGTGGATCAAGCTTGGCTAGTGGCTGTGTTGGAAGCATTGCTTAAGGTGTCTGCATTGTTACAGGATGCAGCGTCACTGGATTGGACAGAGCGACCTGCGCGGTCGGACCGGTTGGAGTTTAAGGCAATGACGCGGTCGCTGGAAAATACGGAACCAGCTTTGCACGATATTTTAGTCGGTGGGGTGTTGGCGGATGATGAAGCGGCGCAAGGCTTGCGCAGTCGGATGGCAGTCCGTGCCGAGTGGCAGTCGTGTGACGGTGACTACGATATTTCCGTGATGTTGTTAGAAGAAGCAGCGGAGATTGAAGAGAGTGGGTTGGCTGATTTTGGAGGTGGGGAAGTTCCGGAGATGGAAGTTGATCATGAGCGACTGCGAGCGTTGCGTGAGTGTCAAACTACCGTGCGTTTGGAGTGCGACTTGATTGCCCTGCCACTTCTTGTTAAGACGGCGGAAAACGCACCGGGGTACTACCCATGGATGGTGGTCGCTGCAGATCAACGGAGCGGTAACACTTTCGCAACAAGTCTGGTGGATTCGATGGAATCCGCTTTGGCTGCTTTTATTGATAAGTGCCAGGAAGAAGACTTGCGACCGCTGAACTTGGTTGTGCGCAATCGTCGTGCGCAGTATGTGTTGCAACCATTGGCAGACGAGTTAAACATCTCAAACAAGATCAAAGCAACTCCGCTGCTCGATACGTTTGAACAGAGCTTATACGAGGAAATGGTATTGAACAAGTAATAATCGGTTGAATAGGCAGTGAGAGGCAGGCTTCAGCTTGCCTTTTTTATTTAGGGTCAGGTTGGTTTGCTAGATTGAGTAGCCGAGGTGGAACTGTATGGCAGGGAACGCCATCTGAGGTGTGGTGAGTTGGAGTTGTTGAGTGCAGAACTCCATCTGAGTGTGGTGAGTTGGAGTTGTTGGGTGCAGAACTCCATCTGAGTGTGTTGAGTTGGAGTTGTTGAGTGCGGAACTCCATCTGAGATGTGGTGAGTTGGAGTTGTGGGTGCGGAACTCCATCTGGGTGGGGTTGAGATGAAGTTGTTTGGCAGGGAACGCCATCTGAGGTGTGGTGAGTTGGAGTTGTTGAGTGCAGAACTCCATCTGAGTGTGGTGAGTTGGAGTTTTTGGGTGCAGAACTCCATCTGAGTGTGTTGAGTTGGAGTTGTTGAGTGCAGAATGCCATCTGAGGTGTGTTGGGTTGGAGTTGTGGGTGCGGAACTCCATCTGCGTCGGATTGAGGTGAAGTTGTTTTAGATTTTGCTCATCTGAGTCAGTTGAGTTGGACAAAGTAACTAAGTTTGTTCATCTGAGTCTGTTGAGTTGAACAAAGTAACTAAGTTTGCTCATCTGAGTCTGTTGAGTTGGGCAAAGTAACGGGATTTGTTCAACTGAGGCTGTTGAGCTGAACAAACCAGCGAAGTTCGTTTTCTGTTTGTGGGAACTCATAAACAGAAACTCCGTCCGTTTTTCAGTTAGTGGCGACTCATAAACAGAAACTCCATCCGTTTTTCAGTTAGTGGCGACTCATAAACAGAAACTCCATCCGTTTTTCTGTTTGTGGCGGCTCATAAACAGAAACTCTGCTTGTTTTTCGTGTAATGGAGTCCCATAAACAGAAAGTTCGTTGAGTTTTCGTTTAATGGAATTCCATAAACAGAAACCACAGGTCGACTGGGCAGGTTGACTGAGAGAGTGGAGTGCTGAGATAAAGGTTTCTCAGCACTCTCCAAGGCTGCATCAAAAAAAGCTACCGAAGGGCAGCTACAATCCTATTTTTGTCGTAATAGTATGCGGGATAAGATGGGTTCGAGTATAAAGTAAAAGGCGATGTTGCCGCCGGCATGCATCAGGTCGAAGGGGATGCCGCGGAGGTAGTATGGCCAGAAGGCGACGACACCAAATATCTTGACCATAAAGATCGAAATAATAAAGCCGTAAAGCAAGCCAGTGAAGCCAGCGTATACGGCGATGGCAATGCGGTTCACCATGACGTTGGGTCTGTAAAAAGGGCGGACAAACCAGCCGGTCAACAGCGAGATGATTACATAGCTGGCAATTTGAGCGAGGGTCCACGGTCCCATGCCAAGCAAAATATTGGATAACAAAATTGAAAGAACGGCGACAAGCATGCCGTCGACGGTTCCCATTGTGAGAGTGATAATTAAGATAATGGCGCTGACCGGCTGCACGTTGGGAATCACAGCGAGTGCAAGGCGACCTACCACGGCGAGTGCACTTAAGATGCCTACCCGAGAGATGCGGTAGGCGAGTGATAGCCCATGGTTTGAGTTAGATTGATGCGGCAAGCTCATAGAATCGCTCCTTTCGATATCTCATAGTGTACCACGAACACCGTTAAAATAATACTCCTCAACCTTGCGAAAAAGTGCTATGATAAGAATGCAAAAAGCGTTTCCAACGCAAGTGTAAAATTTCAAAGGAGATGACGAGTTGGCGAAGCGAGTTCGTGGGATATTAGCGTTATTGGTGATGGCGACCATTTGGGGCGGCGCGTTTGTTGTGCAGAAAGTTGGGTCAGATTATTTACCGCCGTTTGCCTTTAATATGATGCGAGCGGGCATTGGGGCGGTGGCGCTTGGCTTAGTGATGTTGGTGATGCAGCGGAGCAAAGACGCAGAGCGACCGGCTGGTGCTGACATAGGTCACGTTACACCTGAAACAACCATCATTCGCACACAAAATTCGACTTATTGGCGCGATGCGCTAGTGGGTGGGCTTGTGGCCGGCACCGTGTTGACATGCGGGATGGCATTTCTTCAAATTGGTATTATGTACACCACCGCATCAAAGGGTGGCTTTATTACTGCACTGTACATCGTTCTCGTGCCACTCGGTGGGCTACTAATGGGACGTCGCGTTACCCGGAATCAATGGCTGGCCGTGATTCTCGGGACAGTGGGACTTTATTTACTATCATTTCCAGGGAATGGCAACTTCCAAATCGGATATGGCGACTTGATTACTTTGCTCGGTGCATTAAGTTACGCCATCCATATTTATGTCATTGACTATTATAGCCAAAAAGTGGATTCTACCTTGCTTTCCTGGATGCAAATTGCAGTGTCAGCGATACTTTCCGGAATTATTATGCTACTTTTTGAAAATCCAGATTGGTCACTATTGCCATATGCCATCAAGCCGCTACTCTATGTCGGTGTGATGTCAACGGCGATTGGCTTTACTTGTCAAGTTTATGGGCAAAAGTATACCGACCCAACGACGGCGAGTTTGATTATGAGTTTAGAGTCGGTGTTCGCATTACTCTTCGGTATACTGTTCTTAGCAGAGCGATTAAGCATGCGCGAATTTGTTGGAGCAGCCATTATGTTCACGGCAATTATTCTCTCGCAAGTTCGGATCAAGCGGCGTGCTGCGAGTCAGGGTCAAGTATCGCCTACAAAATCATAACAAACACCACATAAAAAACGCTCAATTTGAGGATCACCTCATTTTGAGCGCCTTTTGTCTTTACTTTGAAGAATTATTCAGCGTGAGTTTTTTGGTATTTGTCAGCCAGTCCGGTAACTCGGAAAATCCATTTGGCAATTTCAACAATGACGATGATTGAGGCAGATGCGACAATACAGATCATCCACTGACCGAAGTTCGGTGGCGTAACATCAAAGAATTGACTAATACCAGGAATTAAGATAACCCCTAGAAGTAGGGCACCTGATAGGATAAAGGCTCCGTTCAAGTAACGGTTGTCGAATGGATTTCCACGGAAGAGTGATCCAAAGACAGACTTCACGTTAAATGAGTGGAATAATTGAATCAATCCTAAGGTAATGAAAGCCATTGATTCAGCTAAATTTGTTTCGAGTCCGGTATAGTATTTTGCATACCAGAAAACACCTAAGGTGAGGGCAGACTCAGCAACCCCTTGATATAAAATACTTGGTAACACGCCGAAGCTTAAGAATGAATCTTCCTTCGTTCGCGGTGCATGATTCATGGTATCCGGTTCGGCTTTCTCCATTCCGAGTGCAATCGCAGGGAAGACGTCGGTCACTAAGTTAATCCATAAAATATGCACCGGCTCTAAGATGGACCAACCAAATAGGGTGGCAAAGAATAGCGTTAAAACTTCTCCTAAGTTAGCAGAGAGTAAGAACTGAACGGCTTTTTGAATATTGGCGAAAACTTTACGACCTTCTTCAACCGCTACAACAATGGTTTCGAAGTTGTCGTCAGCTAGCACCATATCGGAAGCACCTTTGGAAACTTCGGTTCCGGTAATTCCCATTCCGACACCGATTGAAGCTTGCTTCAAGGAAGGGGCGTCGTTAACGCCGTCACCGGTCATGGAGATGGTCTTACCATTGGCTTGCCATGCACGAATGATACGAACTTTATGTTCCGGAGAAACGCGGGCATATACAGAAAGTTCTGGGACGCGCGCTTTTAATTCTTCATCACTAAGTTGATCGAGTTCAGCTCCACTAATGACGTGGCGTTCGTTATTGCTGCTACCTTCGTTCGGGTCTAAAATTCCTAGGCGTTCGGCAATCGCTTGGGCAGTGGTAGCGTGGTCCCCGGTAATCATAATGGTACGGATTCCTGCGCCTTTCGCAGTTGCAATCGCTGCGGCAGCTTCTTCACGCTCAGGGTCAATCATCCCCACTAATCCAGCAAAAATTAGATCTTGCTCAACGGCTTCGATCGTTGCTTCAGGAAGTGTGTCAGTGTAGCGGTACGCACCTGCTAAGACACGCAAGGCAGCGCGAGCCATTTTTTGGTTTTCTTCAAGAATTGTTTGGCGGTCTTGTTCAGTTATTTCGCGAAAGCCGTCAGCCGTTAAGATATAGCGACAGCGTTGAATCACTTGGTCAGGTGCACCCTTAACTGCAACGTAATATTGTCCTTCATCTTCATTGACTTGATGAATGGTTGACATCATTTTACGGCTAGAGTCAAATGGTACTTCTAAGACGCGAGGTTGTGCTTCGAGTAGGGCAGGGATATCAATGGAATGTTCTAAAGCCAATTGGTACATGGCTGTTTCAGTCGGATCACCTAAGAGTTCCCCAGAAGCATCAATTTTCGAATCGTTCGCTAGTAAGATTGAACGCATCAATGGTTGTTCTGCAGTCAAGTCTTCATGAGCTGAACGAACTTTTCCTTCATAGTAGACTTGTTCAATCGTCATTTTGTTAACAGTTAATGTCCCAGTCTTATCTGACGCAATAATTTGGGTACTCCCTAACGTTTCGACAGCTGGAAGTGTCCGGACCAGAGCGTTACGTTTCGCCATCGATGAGGTCCCTTGTGATAAGATAATCGTTGAAATGGCTGGCAGTCCTTCTGGAATTGCGGCGACAGCCAATGAAATTGAAATAAGTAACATATGGATAAAGCCGAAGTCTTGTACGGTCACTCCGACGATAAAGGTAACAATCGCGATAAGGATAATGGATAGGGTAAGCGTCTTACCTAATTTCTCTTGGTCGCGTTGGAGTGGTGTTAACTCGGTTTCCGTTGTTGACAACATCTTCGCAATGTAGCCAACTTCGGTATTCATTCCCGTACCGGTGACAATTCCGACACCACGACCGTAGGTCACGTTAGTACTTGAGAACGCCATATTCGAACGGTCACCAATTCCAACGTCTGGGTCGGTTAAGGTCTCAACATGCTTTTCAACGGGGACTGACTCACCGGTCAGGGAAGCTTCTTCAATCTTTAATGAGTTGGTTTCCACTAAACGTAAGTCTGCTGGAACGACGTCGCCCGCTTCGAGAATTACAATATCCCCTGGGACGAGTTCAGTGGATTTGACAGATGTGACATGGCCGTTACGCTTAACATTTGCGTTGGGTGAGGCCATCTCACGTAACGAATTAATCGCATTTTCCGCTTGTTGCTCTTGGAAGACGCCCATCACCGCATTTAAGATTACGACAATTAAAATAATGACCGCATCGGCCACGCCTTCGCCTTCCATAATACCGACAACGGCTGAAAGGGCAGCGGCAATCAACAGTACGACAATCATAAAATCTTTAAATTGATCGAGGAATTTTTGCCATAAAGTACGACTTTCCTCTTCGACAATTTCATTATGTCCGTAATGTTCGAGTCTTGACTGAGCTTGTTTGCTAGTCAAACCAGATTGAACATTCGTCTCGAATTGTTCGGTAATTTCCTCTATCGTTGAATGATAAGGTTGTTTAGTTTGTGCCATAATAGCCCCTTTTCTTTTTAGATATTATTTCAGTAAAAATATAAAAACTTATACTCTGACTGAAATTGCGTCAAAGCATAAGTCTCACTAATTAAGTCAGTACCAGCATATAGTTCTTCTATATACTTATCGTTGTTGATACAGACGAGGCAACCTCAAGTTACTCCCTTATGATATTAACTTGGCTACATTATAGCGTGATTCCGTGAAATGAGCAAGTTATTAAGTTTTTTTAAATTTATGAATTTTCTGTAAAGAAAGTTTGTAAAATGATTAAATAAAAAGCGTAAAGATAGCACTTCTGGGGTTATCGTGATATGATAACATTCGAGTTAGTACAGCTTGAAATGTTCGGTCATTAATTCATAATTGACTTACTCTAACAAAGTATCAAATTAATAAGGAGAGACGACATGAGTCAAAAATATAAAAGTCGTGCAGAAATTCATAATTCATCGAGACGTAGCCGCAAAAAACCACGTAAGAAAAGAGGGTTCCGTCGATTTTTAAATTTTGTAGGAATATTACTGATTTTAACTGGTGTTGGGCTATTGTTGCTGGATCCAATTAAGAATCATTTCATCCGCGAGCGGACCAATATGAACACGGTCGCGAACGTATCGCGTGATGATATCGTGCGAAATAACGGCGCGAACGTAAGTTTTGATTGGACCAATATTAGTGCACTCGATGCCCGTCAAGTCTTGATGAGTAATGTCAACCCAGAAGATTTACCGGTCATTGGTGGAGTGGCAATGCCTGAGTTGGGCATGAACCTACCAATTTATAAAGGGGCTTCGCAAGAAGGGATGTTCTACGGTGCAGGCACTTTATATCCTGAACAAGAGATGGGTAAATCCAACTACTCGATTGCAAGTCACCATTCAATTCACAAGGACTTACTTTTCGCACCATTACTTCACGCAGAGTATGGACAGAAAATTTATCTAACGGATCTTGAAAAAATATATGAGTACGAAGTGACAAATATTGAGACGGTCAGCCCTGATCGCGTCGACGTCACTTATCCAACCGAAGTGCCAACCATTACAATGATTACTTGTGATTCCGGACTAGTAAACCGCGTCATCGTCCAGGGTACGCTAAAAGAAACGTATACGATTAACGACGCTCCTAAAGAATCGTTGGATGCCTTCAAGATTAAGCAAACCGTCCCTGAATAAAATTAAATAGAGCTATTTGAGCCCGCCGGTGTGCAAACATCGACGGGTTTTTTTGTATGGTAATGGCAGTCCACAGCGGTCGGAACGTCATCCGGGATGGTTGAGGTGAAGTTGTTGCGATCGGAACTCCATCTGGGAGGGGCTGAGCTGGAGTTGTTGGGTGCAGAACTCCATCTGGGGGTTGTTGAGCTGGAGTTGTTGGGTTCAGAACTCCATCTGGGGGTGCTGAGCTGGAGTTGTTGGGTGCAGAACTCCATCTGAGAGTGGTTGAGTTGGAGTTGTGTGGCGCGTGCGGGTAAGGATGGAGTGACGTTTGCACCGTTAACTCCATCTGAGAGTGGTTGAGCTGGAGTTGTTTGAGCCGGAACTCCACCTGGGCGTGGTTGAGCTGGAGTTGTTGGGTTTAGAACTCCATCTGAGAGTGGTTGAGTTGGAGTTGTTGAGTGCAGAACTTCATCTGAGAGCGGCTGAGCTGGAGTTGTTGGGTTTAGAACTCCATCTGAGAGTGGTTGAGTTGGAGTTGTTGAGACTGGAACTCCATCTGAGAGCGGCTGAGCTGGAGTTGTTGGGTGCAGAACTCCATCTGAGAGTGGTTGAGCTGGAGTTGTTGGGTGCAGAACTTCATCTGGGGGTTGTTGAGCTGGAGTTGTTTGAGCCGGAACTCCACCTGGGCGTGGCTGAGCTGGAGTTGTTTGAGCCGGAACTCCATCTGAGAGCGGTTGAGCTGGAGTTGTTTGAGCCGGAACTCCATCTGAGAGTGGTTGAGTTGGAGTTGTTTGAGACGGAACTCCATCTGGGAGTGTTGGGGTGAAGTTTGTGCAGACTTTGTCCACCTCACAGCGTCGAGCTGCACAATCCTTCTGACTTTGTTCACCTCCCGTCATTGAGTTGACTAATTTCGTTGACTTTGTCCACCTCCCGTCATTGAGTTGAACAATTTCGCTGACTTTGTTCATCTCCCTTCATCGAGCTGCACAATCCTTCTGACTTTGTTCACCTCCCTTCATCGAGCTGAACAAATCCACCAACTTTGTCCCCTCCACCCCTTTATGTCAAACTTACTGTCAAATCAAATTTCACTCCACCACCTCCTCCACCGAGAAATATGAATTTTCTATGAAAATTGGAACGAAAGATTGTATTCTTTGTGAGTTTATGCCCTGATCAGCGATTAGCAGGCAGGCCTGTGTTATAATAAAGTCAAATTAAAGAAGGGGGTCGCAATGATGAATTTCAAGAAATGGATACAAACTGCGATAGTGTGGATTTTAGGATTAAGTTGCAGCTTAAGTTGGATGTTGCCAATGGCGGACGCACAGGAATCCTTAATCCAATTAACGGTCAACTTATTCCAAGTTGAAAATGGAGATCAACTTCAGAAAATTTCAGATTTTAATTATGACTTAATTTATTATCCTGAAGGTGGCGAGGCTCAAGTTGTAGCGGAGCATCGTGTGGGCCAAGAGAATACAGGCTACGCGCTCAATCCGGGGCAATACAAATTACGACTCTATGACGATACTAACTTTGTGCGTGGTGAGTCGCGTTATCAACTTGGGCGATTAGAGATCACTAATCCGGAGCCAAATCAGAGAGAATATGTACGTGCTGAATCCGATCCAATCTTGAATGATTTTGGAGATGGGACTCAAGTCTATGACCAAACCTTTGAATTAAAAATAGGAGACAACTTGTTTGATGCGGCGACAGGTCACTACAGAGCACGACTTAATGCGTTTATCACCGATGGATTAGACGAATCGCAAGCCCTGTTAGATGGGTTCGAGCAAGATCGCTCAGCATTCCAAGAAGTCGAACAATCCGAATCGACCGATTCAATTGAAGAAACAGAAACCGTGATTGAAGAAAACCCAACACCCGCGGAGTATTTAACACGGATCCAAGTGGTTGATGAGCAAGGTGTACCACTTTCTAATTTATATTTATCCGTTCAAAATGAGGAGTTCTCTGAACGATATGACTTAATTACGGACCAAAATGGGGAAGCTCAAATTGATGCGCTCCCTGCAGGAACTTATCAATATCTTTTTGATTTGCCCGAAGAATTTAAGCAAGAAATGGCCAGCGGAACATTCACTATTGAAGACACTGAGTCCGGTGCGGGTGAAGTCATTGTTCCTATCCATTTAGAACGAAATGAAGCGGATCAAAATCTTAAGGGACACTTAGTCTATCGAGTGGTAGATGCCGAGGGTCAACCGTTAGCGGAAGTCCCAGTCCAAATTGGCGAAACAGACTACGTAACGGATGGCAACGGTGAAATTGTGATCAATTTACTGCCAGTGGGCGATTATTCAGTGAGCGTAACTCCTCCAGCTGAATATCAAGTAGAACAACTCGATGAAACACTTCATGTCGAAGCGGATATGACAGCGGAAGGGCAAGCCACATTAACGCCTGTAGCGACAAGCGAAGAAACAACAGAAACAACAACCGTAGAGACAACCACCGAAGAGGAGCCTGTTGGAACCATTCGGGTAACGGTCTTATCGCCAGATCAAGCACCCGTTGAAGGGGCGATATTTGAACTGGGCGAAGGTGGACCGCAAGCGACGACGGATGCTGCAGGGCAACTCGTATTTGAACAAGTTACGCCAGGAGATTATGCGCTTCGAGCGGTTCAACTCCCAGAAGAATATCAGTTAACAACGGATATTATCGTTTCAGTTGCTGCACAACAAGAATCTGTGACAGAAGTCCAACTAACCAAAAAAGTTGAACTTGCAACGGTGACAGTTCAAATTCGTGACCAAGATGGCAACCCAGTCACTCCGTCAAGCCTCGTCTTCAATGATCGAGAATATCAATCGAATGTCAATGGGGATGTCATAATGTTAGAAATCGAAGCGGGTCGCAGTTATGCATACCATGTAGCATCTGCACCTGAAGGGTATGATATCGCTGAAGCGAAAGGTGAAATTGAAGTAGAGCCGGGTGAAAATGACCCAGTCGTAGCTACGGTTCAACGTTTGGAACGACCTGGAGAAGTGAAACTTCGAGTAATGGATCAACATCAACAACCTGTTGAAGGTGTTACCGTGAAATTAGACGACGAGATTCAAACAACAGATAGCCAAGGCGAGGTCGTATTTAAAGATGTGAGTGTAGGTGACCATCAATTATCTGTGGTAGAAGTGCCAGCTGGGTATGAGAGCGCATCTTCTGAGATTGAATTGATCAACGTGCATGACCAAGAAGTTATCGAGCGTGAACTGACGATCCAAGCTAAACCGAAAGTCGGATCGGCTCAGTGGCAATTCAGAAATAATGAAGGTACAGCGTTAGCCGATGTTGTTATCGAAGTGGCGGATAAACAGTATACGAGTGATGCTGCTGGAACAATTCAAGTGGAGCAACTCCCAGTTGGGGAAAATCCATATAAGATTGTTCAGTTACCGGAAGGCTATCAACTCGTTCAACGTGAAGGTAAAGTGACGGTACAAGCGGATCAAATGGCTCAAGTCGTGATTCAGCTCGATCGTGAAGCGACGACCACCACAACCGTCGAACCAACGACGACCACTACAACCACCACGACCGTCGAACCGACTACGACCACTACAACCACCACGGTTGAACCAACGACAACAACCACAACTGCAGAGCCAACAACAACTACAACCGCAGAACCAACGACGACCACTACTCACGAGACAACCGTTCAAACAACCCAAGCCATCGGTTCTACTACAACGGTAGCGCCTGAGGAGCAGTCAAGTATTGAGCACCAAGTCTCATTAGCGACGAAGCAATTTGTCCATGATGGAACGGGTGTGACAGTAAAAGTTCATCCAGATGATGCGAAAAATATCGTTCGTCTCGATGTTCAAAAAGTTCAACCCGCAGGACCGTTTGCCGGTTATGATGCGGACGTCTATGAAATTAAATTGCTGAACCGCAATAATCAAACAGTAAACTTGGAACATCTAGCACAAATTTGGTTACCAACACGCTCTGTGCATCAACGTCTTCAATTAGCGCGCAATGAGAATGGGCAATTAATGAGCTTAATGTTCAACTTAAATAATGGACGTGCTGTCGTTGCCACCCAAAAGATGGGTACTTACGGTATTATCTATGGGGCTCAAGCTGCGACGACCGCCGAAGAAACAACAAAAGGCAATGGCCTTCCAGGAACCGGTGAGTCTAGCGCACGCATTTGGATGATTCTCGGACTAGTGATTGTTGCTTTCGGTAGCAAAATCTTAATTAAACCAAATCGTTCTGAAGAATACGAAAATATAGAAGAATAAAACAAAACAATGTAGTCAATAAAATAATGTTTTATCTCGCATTGAGCAACTGTTCAGTGCGAGATTTTTTTATTTCATCGAATCACTTATTCTTATCAAAATCAAAGCGATTTCAAATAGAACCTCCTTCAAAGATCCAAGAGCCTTCCGTGATTAAGAGTGGAGATTGTGGTAAAATAAGACCAGAATGAGAAGCAAGATGAGTGAACTTCAATCACTGGCTAACATTGCTTTAAAACAGGGATGGACCCTATTTAAATGGACCATCAATTAGATAAGGAGCAAATCATGAAGAAATTAATTGCGGTAGATTTAGATGAAACGTTGTTAAGGAGGGATAAGACGTATGATCGCGAGCGATTCCTCCAAATTAACGAGCGGCTGAATGATCGTGGCGATATGTTATGTGTTGCGACAGGCAACAGTTATCACAAATTGTCGGATTATTTCAACCTCCATGATATTCATGACCTCTATCTTGCCTGTGATAACGGAACGATTTTATTAAAAGGGGACGAAGTCATCTATCAACATGGTCTTGACTATCCACTGGTGCGTCAACTCGTTGAAGACTTGAGTCAAAATCCGAAGTTGCATCCGGTCCTCAGCAATGGATTCCATTCGTACTTTACCTATACGACACAAGATGCACTCGATTATATCAAGCGCTACAATAATGACTTAACTGTCCTTGAACGCCACCATGAAATTCCGGACAAAAACTTTTTAAATGTTTCAATATATAGCGAGCTCTCATTTGAGGAGAATAAAGGTCTCATTCAACGAATTATGGACCAATACCCGAATGTGAGTGCAGTGACGAGTGGGGATGCTTGGATGGATATTTATGTGGCAGACGGTGGTAAAGGCACGGCGATTCGCTATTTACAAGACAAATACCAAATCAAAAAAGAAAATACGATGGCCTTTGGCGATAGTTTGAACGATATGAGTATGATGCAAGCGGTGGGTTACTCCATCGCAATGGAAAATGCGGACCCTGAATTAAAGCGTCACTGTCGTTATCAAGTCGGATCTAATGAGGAGCAAAGTGTCCTTTCAACAATCGAACGGTACTTGTCTGAAGGAGACTTGGATTTTATGCAAGAATATAAACTCAATTCGGAGGTAACGCATGGCTAAATCATCAAAACGTCATTTACGCCGACCATCGAAGTCCACGGGGCATGATACTACGGATTACGAACGTATTGATATTTATTTGATTCCAAAGGAACAGGCTGGTTTGTACCGTGTCTTGCGCGAAGCGGTGATTCAAGAAGTGACGGAGTGGATGGAACAGGAGAGTCAACTAACGCAAGTAGAGACGGGGCACGATGAGATTGAAGGAGCCTATATTCAAGCGTTATACAATGGCGAAGTGCGCCGTTATTACTTTAGCCCAACCAATATTTCCCAAGCTCAAAAGGCTCGTGATAAGCATCAACTGCCTTTGTATTTGGAACGAGAAATTTTGGGGGCGAATACTTAGCAGTTAGCCTTAGAGAGAAGGTGTTACTATGAAATTAATAAACCGTCATACAATGAAGTGTTTTAAGCGATGGGGGACGCTAATTTTACTCATAATAAGTCTTCTGAGTGGCCACTTTGTACAAAGTGTATCGGCCAATATGTATGAGCAAAACGTAACAACGACGCAACCGTCTCATCTCGCAGCTTGGGATCAAATGCTTGAGGTGATTGATCAGCTAGAACGTTATCAAATTCGTATTCGCATTGTGAATTTAGATCAGAGCGAAGAAGTGGCGAGTGGCAAAATTATCGGTGACCGTGAGACTGGGGATTTGCGTTTGCAATTCAATGTGTATCCAACCGAAGCAGAAGAACACGGATTTCAATATGACCTAATTAGTTATCGTAACTTTGATATTGCTTTCTCAAATTTATTTGAAGTTTTAGAGTCAACGAGATTTTTTGACGCGACGTATTACCAATCATCAAAATACGAATTATTATCGAATTATTTAAATCACTATGTTGAAGTGGATACGGAGACATTCTCAAAGCGCAATATGGCTCAAGACACGTTAACGTCATTTCTTTTCTTGCCAGAACGGGAGACCCTTCAAAATTTAACTGAAGAACAAGTTTATGAGATTCATTCGGCCTATCAAGTTGCTTTAGAACGGACAGAAATTCCTAATAATTGGCAACGTTTCGATGATTATATGTATTTGAAACATGAATTTCATCTTGATGTCAATGAAAGTTTAAATCCTTATAAAAGTTATGACGCTTCGTTGACGAATCGATTAAACATTTCCACCAACAATAATCAACTGCAACTTTCCCTGGACTATTCAACCCGAGTGACACGCGATTTATTGAATTTAAGTCGAATTTATTCACCGAATGATTATCAGATGAACCGTGAGTTAAATACCCAAGAAGTGACTGGGCGTTTAACGGCAGTAAAAATCCGTTATAATCCAGCATCACCTTATTATGAAATTGAGTTGCACGGACTGAAGGATGACTACCAATTCAATATTTTTAATCAATCAACAGCTGATTATGTAGCAGAACGCTATATGTGGCAATTTACACTATTGCCGACGGAAGAGGAAATTCCGTCACTCCATCAGTTGAATCGTCTTTCTGAAGCTGAATTCAATTATTTAATTGCATCGATATTACCGATAAAGGAACGAGAATAACTATGAAAATCAAACTAAAGCGGGCGGCAGGACAACGGATTCGCCAAGGGGAATGCTTGATTCAAACACAAGATATTCAATCTCCTGAGGTGGAGTTACTTAAAGAAGGCGAAAGCTATCCTGTCTATCACGGGGACGGAGCATTTTTAGGGCATGTGTTAATTGGACGACAACATAAAGGCTTAGGTTGGCTGTATTCACGCCAGCCGCAGCAAGTATGGCGAGAGTCATACGTTAAAGATGCAATACAAGGTGCCTTAGAGCACCGCCAACCTTTAATGCACAGTGACTCGACCAATGCATTTCGTCTCTTTAATGCCATTGGTGATGGAATTGGTGGAATCACGGTTGATTGGTATAACGGATATGGCTTAATTAATTATTATGCCGAAGGATTGTATCAATACCGTGATTGGTTCCAAGCAGCTTTGATTGAAAGTATTCCGACCTTGCAAGGGTTATATGAGACTAGGCGTTTTAAGGCGACGTCTGAAGGCATGGCTGAGAATAACCAACATGTCTATGGCCAAGTAGCGCCAAGTCCACATCCAATTAAAGAAAATCAAGTTAACTATGGGGTTTATCTCGGAGAAGATTGGATGACGGGCATCTTCTTAGACCAACGCCATGTTAGACAATTCGTCAAAGACCAAGCGGCTGGACGGCGTGTATTAAATCTATTCAGTTATACGGCGGCTTTTTCAGTCGCAGCGGCGGTAGGTGGTGCGTCATCCACGGTGAGTGTCGATGTGGCAAAGCGAAGTATGGACCGATCGATGGAACAATTTGAACTCAATGGCATCGAAGTCGACTTCGATCAACACCAAATTCGGGTAATGGATGTCTTTGACTATGTAAAATACGCACTACGCCATCAACTTAAATTTGATCTGATTATTTGTGATCCGCCAAGTTTTGCTCGGACCAAAAAGACGATGTGGCGTGTGGAAGAAGATTATGCTGCTTTGGCAGAAGATTTATTTAAGTTACTTAATCCAGGCGGCATCTTAATTACAGCAACCAATTCGGCACAATATTCGGCAGAAGATTTTAAAGCAATGTTACAGGAAGTGGTCAAAACGATTGATGGTGAAGCATACTTATTAACACAATTTGGGCTTGAAGCGGACTATCCAACGAGTCCAGACCCTGAAAGTCAGTATTTGAAAGTATTAGCGTATTACCGTGAGTGGTAATAGAGGAGGCAGTGTATGGCTTATATTCAACTAAATAACGTTGTCAAAGAATATCGTACGGGTGAAGTGGTGACTCGGGCGAATGATGGTGTGACGTTTGAGATTGAAGAGGGGGAGTTTGCGGTTATTTTAGGCCCTTCGGGTGCAGGGAAATCGACTACTTTGAATATTTTAGGTGGAATGGACAAGCCCACTTCAGGCGAAGTGATTGTGGCTGGAGAAGATATAAGTCATTATACGAATCGCGAGCTGACACGGTTTCGCCGCAATCAGATTGGCTTTGTCTTCCAAAATTATAATTTGGTGCCGAATTTAACGGCCAAGGAAAATGTTGATTTAGCGATTCAAATCTCGAATAGTCATGCAAAGAGCTTAGAAGTACTCAATCAATGCGGTTTGTTAGATCGCAAAGATAACTTCCCAGCGCAATTATCAGGTGGGGAGCAACAACGAGTTTCCATTGCTCGCGCGATTGCCAGTCGTCCTCAGTTGTTATTAGCCGATGAACCGACCGGTGCTTTAGATGCTGAGACGGGACGGACGATTTTAAAATTATTAAAGCAAATCTGTCACGATAACCATACAACGGTGGTCGTCATTACGCACAACGCGACGATTGCCAAGATGGCCGACCGAGTCATTCATATTAAAAATGGAAAAGTCAGTGAAGAAACGATTAACGTGGATCCGCTTGATGTCGATGAAATCGAGTGGTAATCCGTGGGAATCATTGATTATTTTAACGGGTTGAAGGGAGTGAGAGGATGAATTCGACAGTATGGAAAGATAATTTGCGTGAGATTCGGCGTTCATTCTCACGCTTCTTATCAATTTTTGCAATTATTACGTTAGGTGTCTCTTTCTTCGTCGGTGTGCGTGCAGCGGGACCGGCGATGATTAAGATTGCTCAAACAACTTATGAGCGAGGCAATCTTCCGGCAGGCTATGTTGTATCTACATACGGTTTGAACGAAGATGACCGTGATCTATTGCGTCAAGTGGATGAATTAGAATGGGCATGGACGAAGACAGCCCAAGCTAATCTAACGGAGACCCAACAGCGAGCAGAGTTGTTTACCCATCGACGGGATGAACCGCAGATGTTTGAAATTACTCAAGGACGGATGGTTGAAAATTCGGATGAAGTCGTCCTTGATCAGCGGATTGTCGATCATTTGATTGAAGAAGGGGTTCCAGCTGCTTTGGGTGATTGGGTGGAGTTCGATCCACCCCTTCAAGAACAGTTTGAATTAATACAAAGACGCTACAAAATTGTAGGCTATGCGAATTCCTCCTTATATATGGAGCGGATTCGCCGGCGCAATAACACTTATGGTTTTGCGGTATTGATGGATGATGCGATTCAAAGTGATCTCTATACCGAAGGCTATTATTGGGTTAAGGATGCGGAGACATTGCCTTATACCGAAGAAGATGACCAATTGCAATCCACTATCAAAGCGCAATTAGAGTCCTTACTCAAAGATCAACCCGACAAACGTCACCAATCGCTAATTGATGAAGCAGAGTCTGAACTTCAGTCGGGTGAAGACGATTTAGAAGAAGGGCGAGAAACTTTGCGTGATGCACAGCGCCAATTAGACGAAGCGGCGGATGAACTCGCAGCAGGGCAAGCCAAACTTGATGAAGGAAAAGAACAGATTGCTGCTAATTTAGAGAAATGGCGCAATTCTCAAGGGGAAATTGCATCCGGTGAATCAGCGATTCAAGAAGGATGGCAAGAACTAGCTGACGCGCGAAAACAGTTAGATGATTCACGGCGTCAATTGGATGAGGCACAAGCAGCTTATGATCAAGGTAGTGAAGAATTATCAGACCGGGTCGTTCAAGCACGTTCGGAAATTGCTGCCAAACAAGCTGAATTAGATCAAGGTCGTGATCAGTTAGCCCAAACCTACGAAACATTGAGCGAAGGGCAAGCAGAGCTCGATTCGGGTGAAGCGCAGTGGATAGAAGGCCGTAATCAACTGTATGGGGCAATTCAGCAGGCAGCCCAAGGTCAAATACCGGGCGAGATGATTGAAGGGTTGTTGGCAGGACAGATTGATATTTATCAGTTTGAACAACTTGACCCAGCGACCGCGAGTCAGTTAGATAGTGCCATTCAAACACTCTTGGCTCAAGGCCAAGAATTAGCAACCCAAAGGGCGCAACTTGAAGCAGGATGGCAACAATACCATGATGGACTCGAGCAACTTGAAGCAGGTCAAGCCGAACTCGATGCGGGTCAACGCCAAATTGAGGAAGAAGAGGCTGCTGGTTTAGCACAATTAGAGCAAGCCGCGCAAGAAATTCAAGACGGTGAAGCAAAGTTATCCCAAGGTGAACAAGAGTATCAAGCAGGGTTAAATACATTAAATCAACGCCAAGGTGAGTTAGAATCAGGGCGTCAGCAACTCAATGACGCCGCGGCTCAACTGGATGCAGCCCAGCAGACATTGAACGAAAAAGAAGCGACACTTCAAGAGGGTCAGCGCGAATTAGAAAGTAAGCGGCAAGAATATGAAGATTCGCTACCCGAAGCCGAAGCAGACTTAAAAGAAGCTGAAGAAAAATTGGCGGAAGGTCGAGCTGACTTAAAGGATCTAATCGATTCAGATGGCCCGGCTTATCATATTGGAGGGCGCAATGACTTCTTATCGTATCGAACGATTGAAGATAATGCTCATCAATTACATGTGATTAGTAATATTTTCCCGTTATTCTTCACTTTGGTAGCTGTGCTAGTAACTTATACGACCATTAAACGAATGACCAATGAGCAGCGTAATTATATGGGAACCATGAAACAGTTAGGATACCCTGATATGACCATTATTAATAAATTTACGACTTATTCAGGGTTAGCAGGTGTCCTAGCTGTTATAGCGGGTACGTTGATTGGCTATGCAGTGTTCCCACAAGTGATTTTAAGAGTTTACAATATTATGTATTATTTAGAACCACTCGTCGTTCCGGTTCAATGGAATTGGGTGTTGATTGCAGCGGTGGCCGCTTTATTAACGGCGCTACTACCAGCGATTTTAAATGGTCGCAAAATGTTACAAGGCGCGCCATCGAATTTACTCATTCCAGAGGCACCCCCAGCAGGTAAGCGTACTTTGATTGAACGGGTAGACTGGATTTGGTCGCGCTTTGGTTTCTATCAACAGATGACGATTCGTAATCTCTTACGTTATAAAGGGCGTAACTTAATGACGATTGTGGGGATTGCTGGTTGTACGATGTTAATTTTAACGGGTTATGGTATTAGTGATACGATTAATGGATTAGTCGTTGATCAATTTGATCGAGTCCAAAAATACGATGCAATTGTGGTAACGCCGGATTCAGACGATTCGTCCATCATTCAAGAACGTGCGGATAAATTTCGTGCAATTTCGGGAGTGCAACAAGTCTTACCGATTTATCAAGAAGGGGTGGATGTGCAACTGCCGAATAATCAAGTTGATAAAGCCAACTTAATGGTATTAGGCGGAACAGAGGAGGAAATCCAACCTTTTATCGCAACCGTAGACCGGCAAAGTCAACAATCCTTCTTAGCACGAGGACCGATGATTACGGAACGCTTAGCGGAAAGATTAGACTATCACGGCGATGGGGATGTTGAATTTATCGATTCGGATTATCAACACCTTACATTGCATCATCCAACGATTGCGATGAACTATGCGCAACACTATCTCTATTTATTACCCGAGCAGTACCAACAATTGACGGGAACCGCACCATCGACGAATGCCTACTTACTGTTATATGAAGCAAATGCCGATGGATCTGAGATTGAATCGATCCTTTCAGATGATTCAGATGTATTGAACTTTATCGATATGGGTCAGTCGATTCAAGGTGTTACGGATGCGATGTGGAGTTTAGATTTAATTACCATTGTCCTTATTGTTTCAGCAGCGAGCTTATCCTTTATCGTCTTATATAACTTGACTAACATCAATGTGAGTGAGCGGCTGCGTGAGTTATCTACCATCAAAGTGTTAGGTTTCTATGATTATGAAGTTAGCCGATATATTTTTAACGAAGTATTAATTCTTACATTGCTTGGAAGTTTGATGGGACTTGGTTTAGGAACGCTCTTAACTCATTTTATTATGAAAACCATGCAGACGAACGACTTGCTGTTCTATCCACAAATTCATTGGACCAGTTATGTTTATTCTTTTGTTCTATCCTTTATTTTTGCTACCATTGTGATGGTCGTAATGCACTTTAAGTTAAAACAAGTCGATATGGTCGAAGCGTTGAAAGCCGTTGATTAAGCACAAAATGAATAAATCATGACAGACGTATTTGAAATATGATATGATAAGTAAATAGAAGATATATCTGGAGGTATACATATGAAATGTCCTAATTGTGGCAGATTAATCCGAAGTAAAACTCAATGTGCCTTTTGCGGGTGCAAATTTGATTCAAAAGAGCTTGAAGAATTTAACAAACGATCAGAGGAAGAGACGTACGTGCCACCGCATCGCTCGGTGACCGATGAGTATGGGCCTGCTGAAGATCAAGAAGATCTCGATGTTTATGAGGAAGAAGAATTTATTTATACGATGCCTCATTTAGAAAGTGATCGTCCAGCTTCGACTGAAGATCATGATGCAACATTGGTTGGCTTTAACTTCGATCGTGAAAATACAACGTTTGATGAGGAACGATATGAAGATGAAGTTCCAGTAGAAGATGATTTAGCAGGATTTGGCGACTCGCGTTATGACGAGGAAGCAGATTCGTCTACTTATACACCTTATCCAACGGAAGATGTCGCTTATTATGAAGAAAAACCGCGTCCACGTCGTGGCGGCTTCGGTTCGATTTTATGGAATCTGATTAAGTTAATTCTTGCGGTTGCAATTATTTTCTTATTATTCCTCTTTGGACCAGATATTTATGGTAAAGTAATGGAATTTTTCCGTCCAGAAACGAGTCAAGTCAGTGAACCACCGGTAACCGATGATACGGAAGTGACCGGTGAAGAATCAGAGGAGAATTCCGTTGATGAAGCAACGACTTCGACCGACGAGACCTCTACCGATGAAACGACGGAAGAAACGTCAGTCGCAGAAACAACCGTTGCTTCGAATGGTCTTGGTTTAACAGACTCAGAAGTTAAAACCGATGCTTATCCGATGATTGAAGTTGCGATGACGGTAGACGGTGATTTATCTGAGTTGAACGGTGAAGACTTATCGGTCAGTTTAGACCGCGATGGGGAAGTAACCCAATTCAATGAAGGTTATTCATTGATTCGCGAAGGAGACCAATTAATTTTCCGATTTACCGATCCGCAAAGCAACTCCTTTGAACGTTCAGCGGTTCCATCAAAATTAATGGTTAAATCAGACCGTTATGATTTAGACGAGACAATTCCGTTCGAGATTCCAGCAAGTACGTTGGATCCACAGTTAGCTACTGATTTAGAAGATATTTTAAATGAAACTGTTGCTCGCGATGCAGATGTCTCAGCCGTTATTTACAAGCCAGGTGAAACAACACCATTTGTTTATCAAGATAAAGCTAAAGAAGCAGGCTCAATGATTAGCTGGTTTGTTCTAGCGCGTGTCTATGACCAAATTGATCAAGGTGAGATTCAGTTATCAGACGTCGTAACGATTGACGAGCAACTTGTAGGTCAAAATGATGGTGGCGAGCTCGCTGTAAATGGTGTTGGTCTTGAGTATACGGTAGAAGACTTAGTATATGAAGTGATTGCTAACCGTGATGTGACAGCGATGAATCATTTAATTGATTTAACAGGGGGTCCAGATGATTTCAGTTACTGGTTAAATGAATCAGGATACTTCAATACGCGTCTCGTTGAAATGATTAATTTAGATGAAGAAGGCCATACGCGTGGTGCAATGACGTCAGCACAAGATATTGCGACATTATTACATCGCTTAGCGAACAATGAACTTGTTTCTGAAGAATTAGATCAACAATTTAAAGAAGCATTATTAGATTCTCCAGTAACGGATAAATTCCCTTACGATACGTTAGCAGCGGCATTACGTCGTTACGAATTATCAACGGGTGATGATAATGAGTTTGAACAACATTATGCGGGTATTATTGAGACTGAGTCGGGAGATTACATTATATCGATTTTAGCAACAAACTACCAAGATGCTTATGAAACAGTTCAATCCATTGCTTTGGCGGTGAATGATCTCGTCGAAACAAGCTTGACAGGAACACGTCCAGAGGCACAAGAAGTTACGGAAGCAGAAGAAGTGGTTGAAGTCACAGAAGCTGAAGTGGCAGCCCCAGTTGAAACAACTGCTGAAACAGGTTCCCAATATATTTATGGACCTGACGAAGATGGCGATGGTCGTCCTGATTCTTATCAAAATGAATCCGGCGTCTACGTTCCAATTCGCTGGTTCCAAGGAGAAGATGGCAACTGGTATTTTATCGACTAATCAGTTAATTTAAATAACGCCGTTCTATTGAAAAATAGAACGGTGTTTTTTAAGTGCGCCCAGCATGGGCGTTAACTTGGCGGTTCAAGTCCGCTACAGGCTTTGCAGTAGGAACTGTTAGCTAAGGGCAAGGGTGTCCGTCGTGAGGCGGAATCTGAAGGAAG